>NZ_JBYIPB010000004.1:0-241919 GCF_057706855.1 Microbacterium sp. bgisy207 | reverse complement strand
GCATCGGGCTCTGTTCCAGCAGCGCCTGTCGCGCGCGCAGAAGGGTCGTGACCGGCCAGAGATCATCCGAGGCCTCCACCTCGGGCCATTCGGCGTCGGGGTCGTGACCGTCGAAGCGCTCCACGGCGATGAACGACTCGGCGAGGGCCCGCTCGTCTCGCAGCGCCCGGCTCCATGCTGCCGGGATGTCGCCCCCGACGCGGTCGAAGCGCCGGAGTTGCCGACGAGCCTCCACCAGGTTGCCGCGAAGCGCGTGTACGGTCGCGGACTTGGCGAGGATGCTGCGGTGGAGAGGACCGCACGTGTCGGCCAGACGCGCGGCGGTCGCTGCACGCGAAGCAGTGCTCGAAGAAGCGGCGGCGAGCCCGGAGCCTCAAGACTCCCGTCCTCGTCGCGCCGCGTCGCCTCAGCCAGAAGCGCTGCACCGTCGTGAGGTCGCGAGCGGACTCTGTTCTCGCTGAGCGCCACGAGCATCGACTCTGCACTGACCGCGTCGACCTGCACCGGTGCGCCCGGAGCCAACTCGGGCACGCCCAGGAGATCGGTCCCCTGATGGGATCGCAGCACCACGCGTGCCGCGGCGACGCGCACCGCCCAGATTCCGTCGTGCGGGGCCAGCGTCGCCAGGGCCCGTGTCGCCAGACGGAGGTCCTCGAACAGCAGCCCCCAGAGGGCGAACTCGAGGATCGATGCCACGTCGTCGAGCCGTTCGCCGTCGATTGCGGCGCTCAGGCTCTCGCGCAGCTGGTCATCGACGTGGCGGTGCATGGGTTCCTTATAACGAAGGCTGCCTGCACCCGCCAAAAGCAGCCTGGGAAAGGGTGGAGTCGATCGTGAACTCCGCGTCAAGACAAGTCTAGGGCGTGGCGATGGTTGGACGATCTCTCGGTGAGACACGGATGATTTCCCCGTTGCGCGTCGAACGGGCCTGTTGCCGAGTCCAATAATCGAACCGGGGGGAGACGCGGGCACCATGGTGTCCGCGCCCGGTGTCTCGTCTGGGGAAGGCCCGTGACCCGCAGTTCCGCTGCTTCTGTTGTCGCCGGATGGATCCGGGCGATCAACGCTGCCGATCTGCCCGGTTTCCTGCGCGAGCTCGAAGAGGACTGCGTGCTCGTGGAGCCTCAACACACCTACATCGGCAAGGGCAATCTCGCCGAGTGGTTCGAGATGGTCGTCCTCGGACGATCATCCACACTTCGCATCCTCTCGGCGCACGACGCCGAGCCTGACCATCTGCTGGCGTGGGCGGAGTGGCACGCGCGGAGCTTCCATGACGAGATCAGGATGTGGACCCCGCTCGCGGTGCTGACCGCGGACGGACGCATCCGCGAGATCCACATCTCGCCGCCGATGCGGGTTCCGCGGCTCGTCGCGAGCCCGCCCGGACCAGAGGAGAGCGCTGCATGAGACGAGCCCACCGACGAAAGCCGCACACCCCCCGCCGCCCGCCGCGGCCCCCGGGGGGTGCACGATGGTGGCACTACCTTCTGGTCGCGCTGCTCGCGGTTGCGGCAACAGCGCTGGCGGCCGGTGCCCTCATGCACGACTACTCGCCCATACAGCGGTCGGAACAGGCCGAAACGATCAGCGCCCCGGCCCCGAACTCACCGACGGACGTGGGCCGGTAGCTCCGCCCCGTTCCAGGTTCCGGGAGCGCCACAGGACTCCCGCCGCGATCACGCCCTGCACCATGACGATGGCACTGATCACGGCGGCGATCGTCCCGGCCGCCTGATCGGATGCCGTCAGCAGATCGAAACCGCCATGCCAGATCAGCACGGGGACGATGCTCCATCGTGCGCCGCGGGCCAGCCACGCCAGAAGGTACGAGCCGGCGACGAGGGCGAGCATCCAGCCCACGATGCCGGGTCCCATCTCGCGATACGTCGGGTTGAACACGAACGCGGGCGCGTGCCACACGATCCAGACGCCCGCGACGATGAGCGCGGCCCAGAACGTCGAGAATCGCCGGGCAAGGTGCGGCAGCAACCAGCCCCGCCACCCTGCTTCCTCCCCGAGCCCGAAGGTCAGCACCCAGACGGTCGCGACCGCTGCGACATTCCATCCCGGCAGCTTCTCCGTCAGCCCGAACTGAGCCATCTCGGGCCACCCGCCGGCCACGATTGCTGCGGTGAGATAGCCGGCGACGCCGTAGGCGACCGGCATGCCGATCGCCCACCACCACCACACGCGACGGAATCGCAGCGAGAACGTCCGACCCGCCCAGGAGCGTACGCCCCGCCATCCACCGCTGTACGCACTGGCTGCGAGCGCGCCGGCCAGCGGTCCGAACGACCCGGCGAAGAAGATGAGCGGGACCTGCGGAAGCTCGGGGGCGCCGAGCGCGGCGATCGCCAGCGGCGTCCACACGAGCCACGTGAGCCCGAACGTGGTCACCACGAACACGACGGTGCTGCCGCGTCGTCCCGCGACCAGATCGTCGACGGATGACGTCATCTCGACCTCCGCGCCGGCGCCGAGGCGACTGCTCGCGCTGCCGCGAGCGCCGAGGTCACATCGGCGGGGCGAAGATCACGCTAGGGGGAGCAGGCAGGTCGGTGAAGGGACCTCGGTCCTGGCCCGCGCGCGGCCCGGAACGCCCCGGGGATCGACGGGCAGTGCCACGACCTCGTCCGAGCGTTGTCCCGCAACGAGCAGCCCGTCCGGGAGCACCAGGTGGTGCCGGGGCCAGTCGACCTGTGCCTCCACGAGGGCCAGCGGCGTGACAGTCTCGCCTTCGCCGGTGACCCGCAGCACCGCGATCGTGTTGCTGCCGCGCACGCCGGCATACAGCACGGTGCCATCCCGCGACGGCGCCAGTTCCGCTGCCGTGTCCCCGTCGAGCGTGCCCGACCCGAGCGGCGTGCCTCCGACGACCCCCCACGTTCCCGTCTCATCCGGCGCGAGCACAAACAGCTCGCACGAGAGCTCGGCGACGATGTACAGGTGTCCGCTCGGGTGCAGGATCCCGTGACGGGGCCCACAACCACGCGGCATCGTCACCTCCTGCAGGAGCCGAGGCGCACCGGAGCCGGTCCGCCAGAACCGCACGAGATCGAAACCCATGTCCGTTGTGGCCACGACGCCCGGCGCGACCACGATCGACTGGTGCGCGTGCGAGACCCGGGCGTGCTCGTCGTAGCCGGCGTACGGATCGGATGCGGCATCCGCTGTGACCGCTCGGCGAAGGCGGCCCTCGGCGTCCAGATCGAGCTGAACGACCCGGCCGTCCCCCCAGCAGGTCACGAAGAGCCGCTCGCGCCCCACGAGGATGTGGCACGACGCGGCCCCGACAGGGACGGGCTCGCCCAGGGGCTTCCAGGCATCGGCGCCGTACGCCGTGAACGCCTGGACGGCTCCGGCGCCTTCGAGTGTCGCGTAGACGACATCGAGCGTCGGGTGCCTGGCGATCCACGAGGGCGACGGGGCGGCCACGGCTGTTCCCCGCCACACCAGGCTGCCCGCTGCGGTGGCGTCGGCGTCGCCTGCCGTGAGCAGCCCGATCCCTCCGGCGGTGCCCTCCATGTCTGCGGTGTAGCCACCCACCAGGAGTCGCATGCGCGGGCCTCAGTCGACCAGGTCGTGTCGCACGATCACGGCATCGCGACCGGGTCCGACACCGATCACCGAGATGCGTGTGCCGCTCATCTCCTCCAGCGCCAACACGTAGTCCTGCGCCTCCAGCGGCAGATCGTCGAAGGAGCGTGCCCCCGAGATGTCCTCGCTCCAGCCCGGGAGGTACTCGAGGATGGGTCGTGCGTGGTGGAAGTCGGACTGGTTGTCAGGGATGTCGTCGAACCGGCGCCCCTCGACGTCGTAGGCGACACAGACGGGGATCTGCTCGAGTCCGGTGAGGATGTCGAGCTTGGTGAGCACGAGGTCGGTGATGCCGTTGATGCGCGTCGCGTACCGGGTGATGGGCGCGTCGTACCACCCCACGCGTCGCGGGCGCCCGGTCGTGGTCCCGAACTCGAATCCGCGCTGTCGGATCCACTCTCCCTGCTCGTCGAAGAGCTCGGTCGGGAAGGGTCCGGAGCCCACGCGCGTCGTGTAGGCCTTGACGATGCCGACGATTCGGTCCAGGCGATTCGGGCCGACGCCCGAGCCGGTGGCGGCGCCGCCGGCCGTCGCGGACGACGACGTCACGAATGGGTACGTGCCGTGGTCGACATCGAGCATCGTGGCCTGCCCGCCCTCGAAGACGACCAGTTCGCCCTTGTCGAGCGCGTCGTTCAACAGGAGCGAGGTATCGGTGACCATCGGACGCAGCCGCTCGGCATAGGAGAGCAGGTCCTCGACGATCTCATCGACCTCGATCGCTCGACGGTTGTAGACCTTCACGAGCAGGTGGTTCTTCTGCTCGAGGGCACCCTCGACCTTTTGCCGCAGGATCTTCTCGTCGAAAAGGTCCTGCATCCGGATGCCGACGCGGTTGATCTTGTCTGCGTAGGCCGGACCGATTCCGCGCCCCGTCGTTCCGATCTGGCGCTTGCCGAGGAAGCGCTCCGTGACCTTGTCGAGCGTGCGGTGGTACTGCGTGATGACGTGTGCTGCCGAGCTGATCTTCAGCCGCGAGGTGTCGATGCCGCGCGCGCGCAACGCCTCGAGCTCCCCGAACAGCACCTCGAGGTCGACCACGACTCCATTGCCGATCACCGCATTGACGCCTGGCGAGAGAATCCCGGAGGGAAGCAGGTGCAGGGCGTACTTCTCATCGCCGATCACGACCGTGTGGCCGGCGTTGTTGCCCCCGTTGAACTTGACGACCCAGTCGGTGCGCTCACCGAGCAGGTCAGTGGCTTTGCCCTTACCTTCGTCGCCCCACTGCACTCCGACGATCACGATGCCTGGCATGGGGTTCCCCTCGGGCTGACGACGTGCCTTACGCGTCGATCCTACCGAGGCGTCGATACAGTGATGCCATGCTGCGCAGTCGCCGGTGGGCACAGGCTTGGGCTGTTCTTCGTCTCCTGGTCGCTGCGGCGGGCGTGGCCGCCATCGTCGGGCAGCTGATTCGCACCGTGAGCATCTCGGCCGCCAACGGGTGGCCACTGGGCCTGACAGCCGTCGACTTCTTCAGCTTCTTCACGATCCTCTCCAACGTCGGAGCCGCCGTCGCGCTGACGATCGGAGCGTTCCTGATCCTGCGCGGCCACCGCATCGACCCCGCCTGGTTCGCCACACTGCTGGCTGCCGTGTCGACGTACATGCTCATCACCGGGATCGTCTACAACGCGCTCCTGCGGGGTCTCCCGCTCCCGCAGGGGTCCACCGTGCCGTGGTCGAACGAGATCCTGCACGTCTGGGCTCCCCTGTTCCTCCTGCTCGACGTGTTCCTCGGACCGCTGCGACGCCGCCTGCCCTGGCGCGCACTGTGGGCGGTCATCGCCTTCCCGCTGGTCTGGGTGACGTACACGCTCATCCGCGGTCCGCTCGTCACCGACTTCCGCACGGGCAATCCGTGGTGGTACCCCTATCCCTTCCTGAACCCGAACGTGCAGCCGTGGGGCTACGCGGGGGTGGCCCTGTACGTCGTCGGGATCGCCGCGGGCATCCTGCTCATCGCGGCAGGGGTGATCTGGCTGGGTCGCCGGCGCGGCGCCGAGCCAGGCGACCCTCCGGTGGCTCAGTAGACTGAGGTTCCATGTCGAAGGTCCTGGAGTCCCTGCCCATCGGCGAGCGCATCGGCATCGCCTTCTCGGGGGGACTGGACACCTCCGTGGCCGTCGCGTGGATGCGCGACAAGGGCGCCGTGCCCTGCACCTATACGGGCGACCTCGGTCAACCGGACGAGGACGACATCGCCGCCATTCCCGGTCGCGCGCTCACCTACGGCGCCGAGCTCTCGCGTCTGATCGACTGCAAGAGCGCGCTGGTCGAGGAGGGTTTCGTCGCTCTCGCGTGCGGTGCGTTCCACATCCGTTCGGGCGGGCGCACCTACTTCAACACGACCCCGCTGGGTCGCGCGGTCACCGGCACGCTTCTGGTGCGCGCCATGAAGGAGGACGGCGTCGACATCTGGGGCGACGGGTCGACCTACAAGGGCAACGACATCGAGCGGTTCTACCGCTATGGGCTGCTGGCCAACCCCGCTCTGCGCATCTACAAGCCGTGGCTGGACGCCGAGTTCGTCCGTGAGCTGGGCGGACGCAAGGAGATGAGCGAGTGGTTGCTCGCGCACGGCTTCCCCTACCGCGACTCCGCCGAGAAGGCCTACTCGACCGACGCGAACATCTGGGGCGCGACCCACGAGGCCAAGACCCTCGAGCACCTCGATGTGTCGCTCGAGACGGTCGAGCCGATCATGGGCGTGCGCTTCTGGGACCCCGAGGTGCAGATCGCGACCGAGGACGTCACGGTCACCTTCGACGCCGGTCGCCCTGTCGCCCTCAACGGCGTCGAGTACGCGGATGCCGTCGAGCTGGTGTTCGAGGCCAACCGGATCGGCGGACGCCACGGCCTGGGCATGAGCGACCAGATCGAGAACCGCATCATCGAGGCGAAGTCGCGCGGCATCTACGAGGCCCCCGGCATGGCGCTGCTGTTCATCGCGTACGAGCGCCTCGTGAACGCGATCCTCAACGAGGACACCCTGGCGACCTACCACGAGCAGGGACGGCGGCTCGGACGCCTCATGTACGAGGGACGCTGGCTCGAGCCGCAGTCCCTCATGCTGCGCGAGTCCATCCAGAAGTGGGTGGGTTCGACGATCACTGGAACGGTGACCCTGCGTCTGCGCCGCGGTGAGGACTACACGGTGCTCGACACGACGGCGCCCGTCATGTCGTACGGCCCCGAGAAGCTCTCGATGGAGCGGGTGGGGGATGCCGCCTTCGGCCCGACCGACCGGATCGGCCAGCTCACGATGCGCAACCTCGACATCGCCGACTCTCGCACCCGCCTGGAGCAGTACGCGGGCATGGGACTCATCGGCGGCCCGACCGGCGAGCTGGTCGGTGCCCTGCGGCGCGGCGAAGCCGACGAGATCACCGAGCATGCGGCACCCTACGACGCCGACCGGGAAGAGCTGGCCGAGGCGACGGATGCCGCCGGCGAGGCCGCGGCGTTCGACTTCGGCGCCGACTGAGCACGCGTCCTCATCCGCAGAGACGAGCAGGATGCCCAGGTCCGTCCCGCTGCCGTCGCGTGTCGTGCTGAGTGTGGCCGGGACGCGGGGGGAGGGACTCGGCGCCCGTCCGGCGAGCGCAGGCGGCAAGGAGGTGCCTGGTGCACGTTGAGCTTTCCGACGTGAGCAAGGGTCGGCGGGGAATCGCCCTGCCTCCCCTGAGTCTGGCCTACGGCAACGGGCTCGCCCGCCTCGCCATCGCCGAGACCGAGCAGCGCCCCACCGTCCTCGGTCTCATCGCTGCGGGCCGGATGACACCCGACACCGGCACCGTCAGGATCGACGGCGTCCCGGACCGCGCCGCCCTGCGTCGGCGAGTCGCCCTCGTCGACGCGCCGGAGGTCAGCGATCCGGCTCCCAACGTGACCGTGTGGGGGATCGTCGCCGAAGAACTCATGTTCGCGGGTCGTCCGGCGTCGCCCCGCGAGGTGAAGCGGTGGCTGGTCGCCCACGACGCCGCAGCACTCTCGCGCCTGCCGATCGCCGATGTGGCACCGTCAGATCGGCTCCGACTGCTGATGGAGCTCGCGATCCTCCGGCCGGGAGTGGAGGGGCTCGTCGTCGTCTCGCCCGACCGTCACGGTGGCCACCCAGAGCGGTGGTGGCAGATCGCGAGGGGCTTTGCCGCCCGCGGGACGAGCGTTCTGGTGATCGCCGGTGCGGCCTCGGGCGCGGTGCTGGCCGAGATCGCACCCCGAGCCGAGCTCGGCCCTCGGGAGGAGAGGCCGGCCCGAGAAGATGCTCCCGTCCTCGAGTCCGCCGACCCGGCGCCGGGGGAGGACCCGGGCACAGCCCGTCTCGACGATGCGGAGGAGGATCGGTCGTGAAGGTTCCCGCCATGATCGTCGCGGAGCTTCGGCGACTGACGGCAACGCGCATGTCGACCGTCGCGCTGCTGGCACTCATGCTCGTGCCCGTGCTCTACGGCGGCGTGTATCTGTGGGCCAATCAGGACCCGTACGGGCGCCTCAACAACGTCCCGGTTGCCCTCGTCAATCTCGACGCCGGAGCCGAGAACGACGGCACGCGTGTGAACTATGGGGATCAGGTCGCCGACACTCTCCTCACCGACGGCAGCTTCGACTGGCAGGGCGTGGATGCAGACGCTGCCGAACAGGCCCTCGCCGACGGATCGGTCGATTTCATCGTGACGATCCCGGCCGACTTCTCTACGGCCCTGGTGTCGATCTCGGGCAGCGATCCGCACCAGGCCCAGCTGGAGCTCGAGACCAACGACGCCAACAACTACCTGGCCTCCACGATCGGCGACCAGGCGATCGAACGCATCCGGGTGTCGGTCGCTCAGCTGGTCGGGCAGGAGGCCGCCTCACGGCTGCTCACCGGCATTGCCGACATCCGTTCGAATCTGCAGGGGGCCGTCTCCGGCGCGACGGAGCTGACCGACGGGACCGGCCAGGCCGCTGATGGCTCGGCCCGGCTGGTCGATGGCGCCGCGCAGCTCGCCGCCGGGCTGACGCAACTCTCGGGCGCCGCGCCGCGCCTGGCCGACGGCGCCGCCGAGGTCTCCCAGGGCACCGCCGCGCTGGCCGGATACGCCGACCAGGCCAGCACCGCCAGCCAGCAGGCAGTCGACCAGCTCCCCGTGGTGCGCCAGGACATCATCGACGCGCTCACCGCCGAAGGGCTGACCCCCGGCGAGATCGACGCGATCCTCGCGCGCCTCGACCCCCTCGCCGGGGCCGTGCGCAACGCCAACGCTCGCGTACAGAGCGCCGTCTCGTCTGTCGACGCTCTGGCGGAGGGCGCGGCGCAGGTCGCCACCGGCGCTCAGCAGCTCTCGAGCGGGCTCCAGGATGCCGCCAGAGGCACGCAACTCGACAGCGCATCCCGCGTCCTGGCCGACGGGTTGACCCAGATCGATCAGGGGGCCGCGGCGCTGCGGGAAGGGCTCGCATCCGGGGTCGCGCAGATTCCTGAGACGGATGCCGCTCTTCGCGACGCGCAGGCGCAGACGATCGCCGATCCGGTCGGCGTGCAGACCGGCAAGGTCGCCGCCGCGGGAGACTACGGCGCGGGCCTGGCCCCGTTCTTCGCGGCCCTGGCGGGCTGGATCGGGATCTACGCACTGTTCCTGATCGTCAAGCCGGTGTCGCGGCGTGCCGTGACCGCATTGCACTCGCCGATCCGTGTGACGCTGGCCGGCTGGCTCACGCCGGGCCTGCTCGGCGGTCTCCAGATGGTCGCCCTGTTCGGCATCCTCGCAGCTGCCCTGGGCTTCACCTTCTCCCACCCCACGGCAACGCTCGGGGTGATGGTGTTCGCCTCGCTCACCTACGCCGCGATCATCCTGGCCCTGAACGTCTGGCTCGGATCGGTCGGTCAGTTCCTGGGACTCGTGCTGATGGTCCTTCAGCTGGTGACCGCGGGGGGCACCTTTCCCTGGCAGACACTGCCCGAACCGCTGATCTGGCTGCACCACATCCTGCCGATGGGATACGTCGTGGACGGGATGCGCCAGCTCATGTACGGCGGGAACCTCACCCGTGTCGGTACCGACCTCTGCGTCCTCGGTCTGTGGCTGCTCGGTGCCCTCGCTGTCGCGGCGATCGGCGTTGCGCGAATGACCCACGGCAGGACCCTGCGCGACCTCCAGCCCAGCCTCATCGGCTGACCGGGCATGCCGCCGTGGGGGGCTAGGATGACCCTCTGACACCGGATCCCAGATCCCTTGCGACGGCGTCCAACCGGCCTACCCGAGAGGCTTCAATGTCGAATCCCGCAGCCGCCCTCACCGGCGACATCCCCGACGAGGCACCGCCGCGCCCGCGCCGAGGTCGCCGAATCGGCCTCATCGCTTACAGCGTGTTCGTCGGCGTCGTCGTTCTCGCGCTGATCGCGGCGGGGGTGGGCGTCTGGTTCGTCAATCGCTCGTTCCCGCAGACGGAGGGAACGATCGCCCTGGACGGGCTATCGGACACGGTCACGGTCCAGCGCACCGATCTCGGCATCCCGACGATCACGGCAGGTTCGACCGACGACCTGTTCTTCGCGCAGGGATATGTTCACGCGCAGGATCGGTTCTGGGAGATGGACTTCCGCCGCCATGTGACCAGCGGGCGGCTCTCGGAGCTGTTCGGCCAGTCACAGCTGGGCACCGACGCGTTCTTGCGCACGCTCGGCTGGCGAGCGATCGCGGAGCAGGAGGTCGCGGCTCTCGATGAGACCACGCTCTCGTACTACCAGGCCTACGCGGA
Source organism: Microbacterium sp. bgisy207 (assembly GCF_057706855.1). Lineage (NCBI taxonomy): Bacteria > Bacillati > Actinomycetota > Actinomycetes > Micrococcales > Microbacteriaceae > Microbacterium > Microbacterium sp. bgisy207. The sequence continues at coordinate 231,575 of NZ_JBYIPB010000004.1, read as the reverse complement.
TGGCGTGAACGCGTACCTCGCCGACCGTGACGGCGCTGACGTGTCGCTGGAGTATGCGGTTCTCGGGCTCCAGAACTCCGACTACCAGATCGAACCGTGGACTCCGGCCGACTCCGTGGCGTGGTTGAAGGCGATGGCCTGGGATCTCCGATCCAACATCGAGACCGAGACGGAGCGCGCGCTGCTCGCGACTGCCTACACCGACGAGGAGCTCCTCGAGCTGTACCCGGGGTACCCCTTCGGGGAGAATCCGGTCATCGTTCCCCAGATCACCGATGTCCCGGCCGCAGCGGACAGCGAGGATGCGGCGGCGGCGGGGATCCGCTGGACCGAGGTCGCCGATGTCGTGAGCGCCGTGTCGAGCTTGGTCGGCGGTGCGGGCGAGGGAATCGGCTCCAACTCCTGGGTCGTCGCGGGCGACTACACCGACACCGGGATGCCGCTTCTTGCCAACGACCCGCACCTCGGGGCATCGCTGCCGAGCGTCTGGTATCAGAGCGGCCTGCGGTGCTCCGCCGTGAGCGAGGCCTGCCCCTTCGATGTCGCCGGGTTCGGCTTCTCGGGGGTACCCGGCATCATCATCGGGCACAACGCGTCGATCGCCTGGGGGTTCACCAACCTCACGACGGATGTCGTCGACCTGTACATCGAAAAGCTCGACGGCGACCGGTACTGGCGGGACGGCCAGCTCGTCGACCTCGACATCCGCACCGAGACCCTGAAGGTCGCCGGCGGGGACGACGTCGAGGTGACGATCCGCTCGACCGTCCACGGACCGATCGTGTCGGGGCTGACGGCGGAGTTCGACGCGATCGCTTCGGACCCCGTTCCGGGAACAGCCGGCGCGCCGATCACCGCGGCGGCTGAGCCCGACGGCGAGACGGCCGTCAGCATCCAGTGGACGGCCCTCCAGCCCGGAACAACCGCCTCGGCGATTTTCGACCTGAACACCGCCACCGATTTCACCGGCTTCCGTGCGGCGGCCGAGAAGTTCGTCGTCCCCGCGCAGAACCTGATCTACGCGGACGTCACCGGGAACATCGGATACCAGACACCCGGCCAGCTTCCCCTCCGTGGGGCAGGTGATGGATCGATGCCCCAACCCGGGTGGGACTCGGCGTACGACTGGAAGGGCTACATCCCGTTCGCCGATCTGCCGGTCGCCTACAACCCGGACGAGGGATACATCGTCACGGCGAACAATGCGATCGTCGACGAGAGCTATCCGCACTTCCTGACGCGCGACTGGGACTACGGCTGGCGCGCGGCCCGCATCGACGAGCTTCTGCAGCGGGCGATCGCAGAAGGACCGGTGACGGCCGAGGTGATGCGCAGCATCCAGGCCGACAACCAGTCCGAGATCGGCAAGACCCTGATCACGGTGTTCGAGGATCTACGCACCGGCGACGAGGCGACGGATGCCGCCCTCGACCTGCTCCGCCAGTGGGACGCGCAGAACGACGCCGACTCTTCCGCGGCCGCCTTCGCGAATGTCGTCTGGGACGAACTGGCCCAGAATCTGTTCACGCGCGGCCGGGAGGTTCCGGTGCCCCTGACCAACCAGTCTCGGCAGTTCCTGGTCGTGCAGAACCTGCTCAGCGACCCCGACTCGCCCTGGTGGACGAACACCGAGCTCGGCATCTCCGGTCAGCGCGCGATGCTCGAAGCCAGCGCGCGCAGTGCGACGGAGTTCCTGACACGGGCGCAAGGATCCAATCCGCTCCAGTGGCGGTGGGGGGACCTGCACGCCATCACCTTGACGCACGACACATTCGGTACCTCGGGTATCGCCCCGATCGAGGCGCTGTTCAACCGCGGTCCGTTCGCGGTCGGCGGCGGCTCGTCGGTGGTCAACGCGACCGGATGGCCTCTCGGCGGCGGGTTCGCCACCACGACCGTCCCGTCGATGCGGATGATCGTGGATCTCAGCGACTTCGACGCGTCCGGGTGGAACCACCTGACCGGCGCAAGCGGTCACGCATTCCACGAGAACTACACCGACCAGACGGCGACCTGGCAGACGGCGCAGCTCACGCCGTGGGCGTTCTCTCCGGATGCCGTGACCGCCGCCGCGGAGCACACCTTGACTCTGGAGCCGGCGGGCTGAGTCGGTTCAGCCCGGGTCGGCTCCGGTCTCGGGGCGCGAGGTCTCGATCTCGGCGTCGGCGAGCTCGTCCACGGCGAGGTCGTCGCGGTTCATCGTGCGGTTGCGGTACGCCTGGCGACCCACCATCTGCGCTGCCAGCGGCGACGCGGCGAGCTGGATCAGCACGATGGGCACGAGGAAGGCGACCACCGCCCAGCTGCGCAGCGAGAGGGCGATCGCCCCGCAGATCAGGATGACGCCGAGCACCTGCGGTTTGGTCGCGGCGTGGAGGCGGCTGGGGACGTCGCGGAAGCGCACCAGGCCGATGGCCGCCGTCACACACAGGAGAGCCCCGAGCAGGATGAGCACGAGCGCGGCGCCGTCGAGGAGGGCGGCGATGTCGACATCCGTCATTTCGTCACATCCTTTCTGGCGACGAATCGAGCGATAGCGATCGACCCGAAGATCCCGACCGCCGCGATGATCAGCAACACCGGCAGGGTCCGGGTGTGGTGCCCGATGGCCATGTCGGCGCCGAGCACGCAGATCACCTCGGTCAGGAGGACATCCGAGGCTACCGCGCGGTCGAGAATCGACGGACCGACCACGATGCGCCACAGGGTGATGAGAGCGGCGACAGTGAAGGCCGCGTAGATCGCGATGAGCAGGATCGTCGTCGCCGTCATGACCGTGCCCCCTCCTGTGCGCGGCGAAGCCGCTGTAGCTGCTCACGGGAGCCGAAGGCACGAGTGATCCGCGCCTCCCACGTGAGCGTTTCCCGCCGATGGGCCTCGATATCGGCCTCGCTGTGGACGCCGATCACGTGCAGATACAGGATGCGGCGATCACGGTCGGCATCCATCACGAGCGAGCCCGGAATCAGTGAGCAGGTGATGGCGGTGTGGGCCATCAGCAGGTCGTCGTCGGTCCGCAGCGGCACCGCGATGACGGCGGCGCCGGGTTGACGCCGAACGTCGAGCACCTGCAGCGCAACCGTGAGCGACCCGCGCACCAGGCCCAGGAGGAAGGTGACGACGAACACGAGCGCGTACCAGACGTTCACGCGCCCGGTAAGCTCGACCGGCGGCAACCGGAACACCGACATCACGACCACTGCCGCCACGACGCCGGTGAGGAACGCGAGAAGGGTGAACTGCCCCCACAGCAGCATCCAGAGCAGCGTCAGCCAGAGCAGGACGGGCAGTTGTCGCCACACGCCCGGGAAGAACCCGACCGCGGTCGGTTCGCGATCTGTCATTGCTCCACCTCCCCGCTCAGGTCGACCGACTCATCGAGTTGGACCACCGTGATCGGCTCGAGCAGCGCCCCGCCCACGCGCGCGCACACTTCGTACAGCGGGCCGGCGAAGACGGTCAAGGCGACACTGACCGCGACCATCCCCGCCGTGGCGGAGGTCATGATGCGGGGGATGGCGCGGCGTTCCGTGGTGGTCGTCGCGGCGGGCGCGGACTGCAGGTAGGCCGTCCGCTGTTCGGTCTCGGCCGAATCGTCCTCCTCGCGCCAGAACGAGAGGTTCCAGGCCCGCATCAGCGCGTAGAGGGTGAGCAGGCTCGTCGCGATTCCGGCGACGATGAGGGTCATCATGAGCGGTGTGCCCACCGCGGCGGCCGCGTCGAACAGCGCGTACTTTCCGATGAAGCCCGAGAACGGGGGGAGACCGCCGAGGTTCACCGCCGGGATGAAGTAGAGCAACGCAATCACGGGCGCCGCGCGCATCAACCCCTTGACCTTCAGGATCGAGGTGCTCCCGGCGCGACGCTCGACCAGACCGACCGAGAGGAACAGGGTGGTCTGCACCACGATGTGGTGGACCATGTAGTAGATCGTCGCGCCGATCGAGGCGGGAGTCGCGATCGCGATCCCGAAGACCATGTACCCGACATGGCTGACGAGGGTGAACGACAGAATCCTCTTGAGTTCGGCCTGCGCGACGGCCCCGAGAATGCCGATGACCATCGTCGCGAGCGCGGCGATGAGCAGAATCGTGTTGAGGTCGTTCTCGAGGAAGATCTGCGTCTCGGTCCGGATGATGGCGTACACGCCGACCTTGGTCAGCAGCCCAGCGAACACCGCGGTCACCGGCGCCGGCGCGGTGGGGTAGGAGTCCGGGAGCCAGAACGACACGGGGAAGATGGCGGCCTTGATCGCGAACGCGAGCAGCAGCATCACGTGCAGCACGTACTGCGTCTCCTGCGGCAGCTGTGCGATGCGGTCGGCAAGCTGCACCATGTTCACCGTCCCCGTCGCGCCGTAGATCATCGCGATCGCCGACAGGAACAGGATCGACGAGACCAGCGAGACGACGATGTAGGTGATCCCGGCACGGATGCGTTGCTCGCTGTTGCCGAGGGTGATGAGCACGTAGGACGCGACGAGCAGGATCTCGAAGCCCACATAGAGGTTGAACAGATCCCCCGCGGTGAACGCGACGAAGATGCCCGCCGCGAGGATGAGGTACGAGGGGTGGAAGATCGACACCGGCGTGTCGTCGTCGCCGTCGGCCGCGCCCTGACCGATCGAGAACAGCAGCACGGCCAGCAGCACAACGCTCGAGACCATGACCAGCAGCGCCGCGAGCCGGTCGACGTAGAGAACGATGCCGAACGGTACGGGCCATCCACCCACCGAGACCGCGAACGGCAGGTTCGAGGCATCCACGGCGATCAGCAGCACCGTGGCGATCACGAGCGTCAGGACGAGGGTCACGACCGACACCCCGACTTGGAAGCGACGGTGGCGACCCGCGATGAGCGCGATCGCTGCGCCCAGCAGCGGCAGGGTCACCAGGAGCGGAACGAGGGCCGTCATGAGCTGCCCGTCCGATCGTCTTCGGCGTCGGAGGCGACGAAGTCGCTCGTCGCGTCGTCGTCTTCGAGTTCGATCTCCTGATCCATCTCCTCGTCGGTGCGCATGCCGCGCTCACGGATCGCCAGATCGACTTCGTCCTCGTCGAAGGTGTCGGCCTGGCCGAGCTGCCAGGAGCGGTAGATCAGAGCCAGCAGGAACGCCGAGATCGCGAAGGTGATGACGATCGCCGTGAGCATGAGCGCCTGCGGAAGCGGATCCGACATCGCCGCCGGCTCGCCGTCGCCGTAGAACGGCGCGAGGCCTGGACGACCCATGACGATCAGCAGCAGGAGGTTCGCGGCGTTGCCCAGCAGCAGGAATCCGATGAGAACGCGAGTGAGGCTGCGCTCGAGCATCGCGTAGACCCCCGCGGCGAACAGCACGGCCATGATGATGATGAGAACGAGCGAGACGTTCACGATCCGCTCACCTCCTCGCGTGCGGCCACCGCGGTCCCCGCCGCATGGGCTTGACGATCGACCTCCGCACCGAGGCTTCGCAGCACGTCCAGGACGAGGCCGATGACGACGAGGTAGACGCCGACATCGAAGAGGGTCGAGGTGACGAACTCGATGTGTCCGAGCACCGGGACCTCCGCCTCGAAGATCGCACGCGTGAGCGGCTCGGCCCCGAATGCCAGCGGAGTCACAGCGCACGCGACCGCGATACCCATGCCGATGCCGAGGAATCGGCCGGCATCGGTCGGCGCGGCGGCGCCGAGCTCATAGCGTCCGCCGGCGATATACCGCATGACCAGGGCCATCCCGGCCACCAGCCCACCCGCGAATCCGCCACCGGGCAGGTTGTGCCCGGCAAAGAGCAGGTAGAGCGACACGATGATGATCGAGTGGAAGAGGATCCTCACCACGATCTCGAGCAGGATCGACCGGTTCTCGGGTCGCACCCGCTGTCCGCCGATGAGCCACGCGGTGCGCGTACCGCCGCCGGCGGCATCCTTCTCGACCAGCCGCGTGCCGCGACGCAGCCCTCGGTGAGTGATCGGCGCTGTCATCTGCGACAGCGTGTCGGAGCGGTGCGTCACGAACACGAGCGAGGCCACTCCCGTGGCAGCGAGCACGACGACGGACAGCTCACCCATCGTGTCCCACCCGCGCAGGTCGACGAGCGCGACGTTGACGACGTTCTTGCCGTGCCCGATCTGGTAGGCCAGGTCGGGGAAGGCGAGCGAAATCGGCAGTTCGACCCGCGCCCCCGTCGCGACGATGGCAACCCCCGCCATGACGATTCCCACGAGGACCGCCAGCGCCGCCCGGGCCACCACGAACGCCGAGCCGTTGTGCGCGCCCAGGCGCGCGGGGATGCGACGCAGCACGAGCGCGAACGCGACCATCGTCACGGTCTCGACGAGGATCTGGGTGAGGGCGAGGTCGGGCGCGCCGCTCGTCGCGAACAGCACGACCATCCCGAGGCCCGTCACCGAGACCAGAACGACACCCGTGTACCGCTTGCGCGCGCGGACCGCGATGACTCCCGCAGCGATCATGACCGGAGCGACGGCCAGCTGCACGGGGGTGTGGAACGCGTCCAACTGGGCTCGCCACTCTGATGACGCCACGAGCGCGGTTCCTTCACCGGCGACGAGGACGAGGAAGATCGTCGCGACGTAGACCGGCAACGAGCCGCGCTGGACGAGCGTGGTCGTGAGCACCGACAGCCGTTCGATGCCGCGCAGTGACGCGTTGTAGGCGTCGACCGCCGTGAAGGGAAGCGCGCGTCGCCGCCCGAAGCCACGGGCGGTCACGACGAAAGCGACGATACCGAGCGCGATCGTGCCCAGGGAGATCCACAGCGCCGGCTCGAAACCGTGCCACAGCGCCAGATAGGCAGCGTGCTCGGGCGCAGGAACACCGGGGGTGGCAAGCGGCGAAAGGTCGGCATACGGCGCGAACGCGATATCCAGCAGCGGCGCGGCAACACCGCCCGCCAGACTGAGGAGGGCGAGCACGACCGGAGCGAACAGGAAGCCGGCGGACGGAGCGGGCCACGACGCGCGCGCCACGCCGGGCTTGCTCCAGAAGGCTCCCCACACGAAACGGATGCCGTAGCCGGCGGTCAGGGCGGAACCGAGCACGACTCCCAGGAGCGCCACGATGCCCCATCCGGAACCGCCGAGAGACTCGTCGAGAAGGGCCGCGAGCGCCCCCTCCTTCGCCACGAACCCGATCGTGGGGATGATGCCGACCATGGACGCGATCGAGACGATACCGGCGGCAGCCAGCACCGGCGCCTGTCGCCCCAGCCCGCTGATCTCTCGAAGGTCGCGGGTCGACAGCTGGTGATCGATGATGCCGACGATGAGAAACAGTGCGGATTTGAACAACGCGTGGCTCAGCAGAAGCGCAAGCCCGGCCAGGGCCGCGTCTCGCGTGCCGTACCCGAGGACGATCATCAGGAAGCCGAGCTGACTGACGGTGCCGTAGGCGAGGAGGCGCTTCAGGTCCGTTTCGCGCAGAGCTTGCCATCCGCCCAGAAGCATCGTGAAGGCACCCAGCCCGATCACGATCGGATGCCACGCGGGATTCTCGGCGAAGACCGGGGCAAGCACGGCGACCAGGTACACGCCGGCCTTCACCATCGCCGCCGCGTGCAGGTAGGCCGACACCGGCGTCGGCGCCGCCATCGCCCCGGGAAGCCAGAAGTGGAACGGGAAGATCGCCGACTTGCTGAGCGCCCCGACCAGCAGAAGCACGACTGCAGCTGTGACGACCGGGCCCACCGGAGGGTCGGCGAGGATCTCGGACAGGCTGGAGGTGCCCGCCTGCACGACCAGCAGAACGACGCCGATGAGCATCACCAGCCCGCCGAGGGTCGTCACCAGCAGCGCTTGGAGCGCTGCCCTCCTGCTCGCGGCTCGCCGGTTGTAGTGGCCGATGAGCAGGTACGACAGGACGCTCGTGACTTCCCAGAACATCACCAGCACGACCACGTCGTCCGTGAGAACGAGCCCGTACATCGCACCGGCGAAGGCCAGGAGCACGGCAGCGAACTGGCCGAGCGCATCCTTGCCGTCGAAGTACCAGCGGCAATAGAGCAGGACGAGAGCCCCGACCCCGGTGACGATCAGGGCGAGCACCCACGAGAGCGTGTCCATCCGCATCGACAGTTCGATGTCGAGGGGACCGATCCACATGACCGACTCGAAGGGGATGTCGCCGGAGAGCACCCGGGGCGTCTGTGCCGCGGTGTGGACGAAGGCGGCGAGGGAAACCGCCGCGGCGAAGAAGAAGGCGCGCGGCCCCCAGGCCCGCACGAGGACGGGCAGCAGCAGAGAGGCCGCCGTGAACGCTACGAGAACGAGGAGCATGTCGGCCTCCTCGTGGTCGTCGTCCCGTCGATGCTGCGGGATCGGGCGATCAGGGTGTGGAGTTCATCCTATCCGCGGACCGCTGCCCCCGAGGCGGCCTGGGCGGGCGGGACCGGCCCGCTCGTGGTCCCCGTCCGGAAGGAGCACGTGAAGGTGACGGATGTGACATCGTCCCCTGCCAGCATCGCGACCACCGCAGCGCCCGCCGCGCGGCCCTTCTCCACCGCGGGCTGGACGAGGGTCGTCAGCTCGTACGCGTCCAGTCCATCCACGTCGACGCCATCGAATCCCGTGACACTGAGATCCTCGGGAACCCGCAGCCCGCGTTCTTCGGCGGCTCGGATGACGCCGGCGGCGAGCAGATCGGTCTGAGCGATGACCGCCGTCGGTCGGTCGTGGACGGCAAGGATCTCGCGCCCGGCGAGCAGTCCCTCGTCGATCGAACTGGTCACCGCGGCGTAGGCGGGCGCCTCGGGATAGACGGCACGCGCCCCAGCCAGGCGGGCCTTGGTGACATCGACTTCGACCGCATCGCCCGAGCCGAACCATCCGCGCTCGCGACCCGGGCGGATCGGGAGAGTCAGCAGTGTCACCCGTTCGTGCCCGAGCTCGCGCAGGTAGCTCGCCGCCCGCTGCTGCGCCTCGCAGTTGTCCAGTTCGATCCGGGGGACGTCCGCTCCGGCATCCCCCTCGATGACGACGACCGGCACGCGCCGAGCTCGCAGCACGTCGAGCGCGGCCTTACGGGTATCCCCGAATCCGACCAGGACCGCCGCGTCGATGGGGGCCGCGGTCATGGTGGATCCGGTATCCGTGGTCATCTCCGGTACGCCGCGGTCTGCAGCCGAGACGGATGCCGACACGACGGACGCCTGTTCGTCCCGAAGCAGCAGCAGCCCGGCCTTGAGGGGAGCCACGCCCTCGGCGATGCCATCCATCATCGCGATCGTCACCGGGTCGCGAAAGGCCGCGCGAAGCGACCCCTCGAACACGACGCCCACAATGCCGGACCGTCCCCGTCGCAGGGATGCCGCGCGTGGGTCAGGTCCGGTGTATCCCAGAGCCTCGGCCGCGGCGAGGACCCGCCGCTTGGTCTCCGCGGACGCGGGGGCATTGCCGCTGAACACCACGGAGGCGGTGGATGCCGAGACACCCGCCTCACGCGCAACGTCGGCGATCGTTGCCCTGCGCTCGCTCATGGTGCCTCGATCGTACTCGGTCGCGCATCCGTCACATCGGGGCCGTGGTGAGAATCGAATCGTTTCGATACCCTTGTTCGGTGGATACCACCCTCTCTCGCGCGCAGATCGTCCGTTGGCGCACGGCCATCTTCACGGTCTTCTTCCTCAGCGGCCTGAGCGTGGCGACCTGGGCCGCCCGCGTACCCGCGATCAAATCGACCCTGGGTATCGACAACATCCAGATCGGCTTCATGCTCCTGGGCGCGGGGCTGGCATCCATCATCGGCCTGTCGCTGGCATCCGTCGTGCTTGCCCGGTTCGGCGCTCGGCGCGGCATGCTCGCCGCGGTTCTCACGTTCTCGGTCGGCGTCGTCCTCGTGGGAATCGGTGCCGATCTCGCGAACTCCTACGCGGTCGTCGTCGCGGGGCTCGCGCTGTTCGGCCTGGGCAACGGGTCGGTCGACGTCATGATGAACGTCGAGGGCGCCGCGATCGAGAAGACGATCGGCAAGACGATCCTGCCTCTGTTCCACGCCTTCTTCAGCTTCGGAACCGTCGCCGGCGCCGGCCTCGGCGCGCTCGCGATCGCACTGGACATGAACATCCTCGTCCACACCGCGATCATCGCCGGACTCCTTGCCCTGGCCGGCCTCTGGGCGACGGCGAACGTGCCGGCCAGGGAGATCGCGATGGACCCGGATGCCGATCCGGCACCGACCGCGAAACCGGCTATGCGCGAGCGCCTCCACGTCGCCCTGTCGGCGTGGAAGGAGCCGCGCACCTACGCGCTCGGCGTCATCATGCTGGGGATGTCCTTCGCCGAGGGCGGGGCGAACGACTGGCTCGCGCTCGGCGTGGTCGACGGCCACGGCGCGAGCGAAGCGCTCGGCGCCATCGGGTTGGCGGTGTTCTCGGTGAGCATGACGGTCGTGCGGGTCTTCGGCGGCCCACTCGTGGATCGATTCGGCCGGGTCGCGACGTTGCGTGTGCTGTCGGTGCTGGCGGCATCCGGGTTGCTGCTGTTCATCCTCGCGCCGAGCGTGCCGCTCATCTTCGTCGGGGCGGCGCTGTGGGGCGCCGGCACCTCCCTGGGCTTCCCGCTCGGGATGTCGGCCGCAGCAGACGACCCCGCGAAAGCCGCCGCGCGCGTGAGTGCCGCCGCGACGATCGGCTACGTCGCCTTCCTGTGCGGGCCGCCGATCCTCGGGTTCGTGAGCGTCCACATCGGCGTGCTCAACACCCTCTACATCCTGGTGGCGCTCACCATCGCATCCGGCCTCGCCTCGGGCGCCGCCAAGCCGCTGGTCACGCCCGCCGCCACCCCGCCCACCTCACCCACGCCGCAGCAGACATCCGCATAACCACGCCCCACCCGCCCGCAGACGTCTGTTGTTGTGCAGATGCCGGTCACTGTGCGGCCTCGCGCCCACACACCCCGGGCCTCCGGGCCTCCGCACCATCACGGGGATTCGCGCAGCCACGCCCCGACTGTGCCCCCAGGTCCGCTGTTGTGCAGATCTCGGTGGCCGTGCGAGGCATCCGGGGACGATCACCAAGTACCGTGGTCGGGTGCGTCTTGTCATTGCCCGCTGCACCGTCGACTACACCGGACGGCTGAACGCGCATCTCGCGCTGGCGACGAGACTGCTGGTCCACAAGGGAGACGGATCGCTGCTCGTCCACTCGGATGGCGGGTCATACAAGCCGTTGAACTGGATGAGTCCACCGTGCTCGCTCATCGTGGAGAGCCCGGATGCCGAAGCCGCCGACGTCGGCGTCATCGAGCAGTGGCGGGTGACCCATGCCAAGACCGGCGACGCGCTGCTCGTTCGCATCTACGAGGTCATTCACGACTCCAGCCACGACCTCGGCGTGGACCCCGGCCTGGTCAAGGACGGCGTCGAGGCCGACCTGCAGCGGCTCCTCGCCGAGCAGGTGGAGGTCATCGGCGACGGGCTCAGCCTCGTCCGACGCGAGTACCCCACCGCGATCGGCCCCGTCGACCTGCTGCTGCGCAATCCCGAGGGCGGCACGATCGCCGTCGAGGTCAAGCGCCGCGGCGACATCGACGGCGTCGAGCAGCTCACCCGTTACCTGGAGTTGCTGGGCCGCGACCCGCACCTGGCACCGGTATCAGGGGTCTTCGCCGCCCAGGAGATCAAGCCGCAAGCACGGGTGCTGGCAACCGATCGCGGCATCCGGTGCGTCACCCTCGACTACGAGGGCATGAAGGGCATCGAGTCCGGCGCGCCGCGCCTCTTCTAGCGGGGACTGGCACCCGGCCCGATTCCCCTAGCGTGGACCTATGCGATCACCCTGGACCTGTGTGCTGTGGGACGTCGACGGCACCGTCGTCGACGCGTCCGAAGGCATCCTTCGTCGACTGACGACGACGCTCGAGCACTTCGGCTACCCCGCTCCGACCCGCGCGGAACTCGTCCACTGGATCGGCCCACCGATGTTCGAGTCGTTCCAGGTCAACCTCGGCATGACACCTGAGCAGTCGACGGATGCCGTGGCCTACTACCGCGCGCTCGGCAAGGCCGAGGGATACACCAGCGGCGCGCGCCTGTTCAACGGGATCGGCGAGCTCATCGCAGACCTCGACGCCGCCGGGGTTCCGCAGGCGACCGCGAGCTCGAAGCCCGAAAACCAGGTCATCGCCCTGATGGACCATTTCGCACTGTCTCCGCACCTTCGGGTGATCACAGGAGCCACTCCCGACGAACGGACCCTGAGCGCGAAAGCCGACATCGTCGCCGAAGCGCTCCGACGTCTGCGCGCCGCCGGTGTCGATACGGCACGCCCCGTCCTCGTCGGCGATCGCCACCACGATGTCGACGGCGGCGCGGTCAATGACGTCCCGGTGATCTTCGTGCGCTGGGGATTCAGCTGGCCCCACGAGTCCGAGGGCGCGCAGGCGACGGTCGACGATGTCGTGTCGCTGCGTGAATTGTTGCTGAGTCCGACAGACTGAGTGGCCAGGGCAGGAGGGCGACGATGACCCACACCACGGCGACAGCGAGGCGCCAATTCTCCGGACCTGGAGCCGCGGCCCGCTCGGTGCTGACACGGATGCCGGCGACCATCGCATTCGTCCTCATCCTGCTCGCCGTCGGCGTCCTTTGGCAGGGACTGTGGCGCTCCTTCAAGGGAAACCCGCTGTTCGTCGACGTGGCATACGGCCTTCCCGCCTTCGTCGACGGTCGGTGGTGGACGCCCCTGACCGGAACCTTCTTCGTCGTCCATCCGTGGGTCTACGTCATCACGATCGCCAGCTTCATCGGGATGGGGTACCTCGAGTGGCGTCGAGGCACGCGGGTTGCCCTCGCGTACTACGCCGTGGGGCAGCTGTTCGCGATCTTCGCGAGTGCGCTGGCGGTGTGGCTGCTCGCCTTCACGCCGTGGCCGTGGGCGCAGCGCGAGGCCCTGGCTCTAGACGTCGGTCCCTCCGGCGGAACGATGGCGTGCCTGGCCGCGGCGGCGAGCCTGCTCCCCTCTCCGTGGCGCTCGCGCGCGTGGTTGGTCCTGATCGGTGGCGCCGCCGTCGCGCTGCTCTACTGGGGATCTCTCGCCGACATCGAACACGCGTTCGCGATCCTGCTCGTTCTCGTGGTGGCCAGGCCCCTGCGTATCCGCCGCGTGAGTGTGCAGGAGCAACGATTCGTCGCGCTCGTCGCAGTCCTCGGATTGGCGGCGATCGAAACCCTCACGTCGATCGTTCCGACCGACGGTCCGTTCGGTCGCACCGAACTGGGCGGTGGGTCCTGGATCGATACCGCAATCGACGTCGGCATCCTGCTGTTGGTGGCTCGAGGGCTGCAGCGCGGGCGACGCTGGGCCTGGGTCATCGCGATCATCCTGGCGAGCATCAACGTCGTGCTCGGCATCCTCGTGGTCGTCCTCACGTTCGGGTTCCCCGCGAGCGATATCGTCTGGGACGGCGACCCGTCGGTCACGGTCGCAACCGCGGTGCTGTGGGCGGCACTGCTGGTCTATCTCGCGTGGGTCCGCGGTGCGTTCCGCGGACGCCGCCGCGCGACACTCGGCATGAGCCCCCCACCGACAGTGGGCGAGGTGCGGGAGATGCTGCACACCTCGGGCGGCGGCACCCTGTCGTGGATGACCACGTGGGACGGCAACTCCTACGCGCGCACGAGCTCGGGCATCGTCGCCTACCAGCGGCGCGCAGGCGTCGCCCTGGTCCTCGCCGACCCGCTCGGGCCGCGCGAGAGCCGCGGCGAGTCCGTGCGCGAGTTCGTATCGATGGCCGAGACCGCCGGTCTGATCCCCTGCTTCTTCTCGGCGGACGAGGCGACCCGTGCCGTCATGCCCGACGGATGGCGCAGCCTCATCGTCGCCGATGACACCATCGTGGATCTCGAAGGCCTGGAGTTCACCGGCAAGCGCTGGGCCGCGGTGCGGACGTCCCTGAATCGGGCCGGGCGCGAAGAGATGACGTTCCGGATGACGCGCCTGACCGATGAGCCGTGGGGCATCCAGCAGCAGTTGCGCGCGATCTCGGACATGTGGGTCGGCGACAAGGGGCTGCCCGAGATGGGCTTCACCCTCGGGACCTTGAACGAGGCGCGCGACCCCGAAGTGCGGCTCGCCCTCGCGATCTCGCCGAGCGGCGACGTCGACGGATTCCTGTCGTGGCTGCCGGTGTACGGTGAGGGTCGCGTCGAGGGCTGGACCCTGGATCTGATGCGTCGCCGCGAGGGCGGCTTCGGCCCGGTGATGGAGTTCCTGATCGGCTCATCGGCACGGTTCTTCGCCGACGAGGGAGCGCGGATGCTGTCCCTCTCGGGTGCGCCGTTGACCCACGACTACCCGCCTGACGCGGGGATGATCGCGGAGATCACCGACAAGCTCGCCGAGATGCTGGAGCCGGTCTACGGGTTCCGGTCGTTGCACCGCTTCAAGGAGAAGTTCCATCCGCGGTACGAGTCGCTGTACCTGCTGTACCGGGACGAGGCAGATCTACCGGGGATCGGGATGGCGCTCACGCGGGCATTCCTGCCCGACGCGTCGCTGCGTCAGCTGGCCGGCTCGGGTCGGGAACTGCTGCGCGGCGGCCGCTGACCCCGACCCTCGAGCACCGACCATCGAACACCCGGGCCGAGCAAGCTCCAGACCCGGGCGTCGACGGATCCCCCCGGATAGATCGCGCCGGAAGCGCGACGAGCCACACTCTATCGACACCCGCGGCGCAGGGGTACTGCATCCGCTCGGATCGACGGCCCGATCAGGATGTCGCGAGGAAGACCGCGTCGCCGCCCGTGTTCAGCACGGTCCACACCCCGCCGTCGACGTCCTCGGCGGGAACGCTGACTGCAACGTTCGCCGACAGATCCTCCGCCGGTGGGTACACCGTCCCGACTGCCCACAACTGATTCGGCACGTCAGCCGCGGCGCTCTCGAAGAGTTCGTAGCTGCGTCCGCTGGCGCCGATGTAGCGAACGATGAGCGAGGCCCACGGATCGATGCCCAGGGTATCGGCGTCCGCGGGGTCTTCTCCGGCAGCGGCGAGTTGCGCGCGGATCGCCTCCCAGTCGATGAGGATGCGCAGAGGCAGCACGACGTAGCCCTCGCCGCGCTCGGTCGCCGCTGCCGCGCCGACCGACCACGCCGATCCGTCCGCGAGGGGCACCGTCTGGCCGACCGCGAGCGGGTTGGCGCGGGTTCCCGGCGCCGCCTCCGCACTCTCGCTGGTCGTGGGCGTCGGGCTCGGGTCGGGCACCGGGTCGGCGACGCAGCCGGTGAGCGCGACCCCCACGATCGCAAGAGCGGCCAGGGCCGCGGCAGGCGTTGGTCTCATGGAGCCTCTAGTCGGGTGGGACGAAAAGAAGGCCCCTCTCGGGACCTTCTCTCCTGTGCGCGAGGGGGGAGTTGAACCCCCACGCCCTTTCGGGCACTGGCACCTGAAGCCAGCGCGTCTGCCTATTCCGCCACTCGCGCGAACCGCGGCGGACCGCGGATCAACTTCCCGAGGATATCACGGCGGATTGGCGTGTCGAACCCGGTATCCCGCTTCACCGCCAGGTCGTCCATGGCCCGCTCAGGGTCTCCAACTAGCATGGACGCACCGCTCTGCCTGCCTGAGGAGATCCGTGGGACTACTTGACAGCTTCGAGAAGGGGCTCGAACGTGCCGTGAACGGCGCGTTCGCGAAGACCTTCCGTAGCGGGATCCAGCCCGTCGAGATCGCTTCCGCGCTGCGCAGCGAGCTCGACAAGAAGGCCGCCGTCGTGGCCCGGGACCGGATCCTCGCCCCCAATACGTTCGCGGTGCGGCTCGCCCCCTCCGACGACGATCGGATGCAGGCGATCGGCCAGCCCCTCGTCGACGAGCTGGCCGAATTGGTCGCGAAGCACGCTCGCTCCCAGGGGTACACCTTCGCCGGCCCCATCTCGGTGACGATCCGCCGCGACGAGGCCCTGTCGACGGGAACCCTGCAGGTCGACTCGTCGACCGCTCAGGGGTCGGTGTCGTGGCGCGGCGTTCTGGACATCGGCGGCCAGCGGCATCCGCTCGTGAAGGCACGCACCGTGATCGGCCGCGGCAGCGACGCGGACATCACGCTGGCCGATGCCGGCACGAGCCGCCGTCACGTCGAGGTTCTCTGGGACGGCGAGCGCGCGATGGTGCGGGACCTCGGTTCGACCAACGGCACACTGCTGAACGGGCGCAAGGTCAGTGAGTCGCCGCTGCCGCCGGATTCCACGATCACGATCGGCCGCACCGACATGGTCTTCCGCGTGGTCGCCCAGGCATCGGCTCCCGCGCGGCCCGCCGCATCCGATGCCACCCGCGCCTTCGACATGTTCGACGGGGGCGGCCGCGCGTGAGCGAACTGACACTCCTGCTGCTGCAGATCGGGTTCCTCCTGGTGCTGTGGTTCTTCGTGTTCGCCGTCGTCTACTCGCTGCGCGCCGACGTGTTCGGCGTGCGCGTGCGACGGATGCCGCAACCGGCCGAGCCGGTGAAACCCGCGGCCCGCGAGACGGCTCCCGTTGCGCCCTCCGCGCCTCCGGCACCCTCCGGCCCGACCGGCGGTGCCGCAACGACGGCGACCGTCTCGCGCATCGTCATCACGAGCGGCCCCAAGGCGGGTCTCGAGCTGCCGCTGGGGACCGAGCCGCTCACAATCGGCCGGTCCAGCGAGTCGGGTCTGGTGATCCGCGACGACTACACCTCGAGCCACCATGCACGACTCCTGTTGTGGGGCGACCAATGGATGCTCCAGGACCTGGATTCGACCAACGGCACCTGGCATGACGGGGCGAGAGTGACGACGCCCGTCGAAGTGAAGGTCGGCGCCCCCATCAAGGTGGGCGCAACGACCTTCGAGTTGCGGAAGTAACGGCCCCGACGTCATGGTCTTCGAAGGCTCCAGCGCGGCACTCTCGCACACCGGCAAGGTGCGCTCGAACAATCAGGATTCCGGATATGCGGGATCGAATCTGTTCGTCGTCGCCGATGGGATGGGCGGCCACGCCGGCGGTGACGTCGCCTCGAGTATCGCGATCGCGCAGCTGTCCGACCTCGACCGCCCGTTCGACTCCCCCGCGGCAGCCGAGCGCGCCCTCGGCGACGCGATCACCGACACCGCCGCCGCGCTGATCGACACCGTCGCGGCGCGGCCGGAGCTCGCGGGCATGGGCACCACCGTGAGCGCCCTGGCGATGGTCGACGACTACGCCGTGATCGCGCACATCGGCGACTCCCGGGTGTACCTGTACCGTGACGGTGCGCTCACTCAGATCACGACAGACCACACGTTCGTGCAGCGTCTGGTCGATTCGGGACGCATCACCCCCGAAGAGGCGCGCTACCACCCTCGGCGCTCCGTGTTGATGCGCGTCCTCGGGGACATGTCACCGAACCCCGAGATCGACACGTTCGTCATGCCGACCCAGCCCGGCGACCGCTGGCTCCTGTGCTCGGACGGTCTGTGCGGTGTCGTTCCCGACACGCAGACGGCAAAGACCCTCGGGGCGGACCTGGCTCCCGCCCGCACGGCGGATGCCCTGCTGAAGCTGGCACTGGACGCCGGGGCTCCTGACAACGTCACGATCGTGCTGGTCGACGTGGGCGGGCGGCATCCGGTCTTCTCCGGCACCCCCACCGTTGTCGGCTCGGCCTCCAACCCCGAAGGTATCGACGTCCCGGCAGCGCGCAGCTCGCGCACGAGTTGGCTGCACCCCGCCCGCCAGGCAGCCAACGAGCCGACGCACTTCGAGCCGGCCGCCGAGTTCCTCGAGGAACTCATCGAAGAGGACCGGCGCCGCTCCCGCCGCCGCCGAGTCGCGTGGATCGCGGGCTTCGTGCTCGTCCTGGCCATGATCGCGGTCGCGCTCTTCGGCGCCTATCAGTGGACCCAGACCAGATTCTTCGTCGGAGCCGACGACGAGACGGTGGTCATCTACCGCGGCATCCAGCAGAGCATCGGACCGATCTCGCTGTCGACGCCCTACGAGGACACCGGCATCCTGCTGGCCGACCTGCAGTCCTTCGATCGCGCGACCGTCGAGCGTACGATCTCGGCGCGCTCCCTCGCGGATGCCCGAGCGATCGTCGACAGGATCGAAGCACGAGCGGAGGTGCCCGGTGGCTGACCCTGCCCTCACGCGCGAACCGGCTTCCGAGATCGCCGCCGACACCGCCGTGGTGCGTGCATTGAAGCGACTGCGGACACCGCAGCGCCAGCGCAACCGCGAGCTCGGCCTTCTGCTGTTCGCCTTCGTGCTCTCCCTCGGCGCGCTCGTGCTCGTCCAGCTCGGGGTGATGGGGCAGATCGCGCCCGGCTACCTCATCGCCTTCGGAGGTCTGTTCACGACGGTGCTCGCCGTCAACATCGCCCTTCGGGTCTGGGCCCGGGATGCCGACCCGTTCGTCGTACCGATCGCGACCCTGCTCACGGGGCTCGGGATCGCGATGATCTACCGCATCGACCTGGTGATCGGTAGCGAGGGCTGGGATGCGGCATCCGTTCGCCAGCTCGCGTGGGCGGGCATCGCCATCCTCGGATGCCTCGCGGTGGTGATCGCGCTGCGCAACTACCGCGTGTTGTTCCGCTACACCTACATCTTCGGGTTCGCGGGAATCGCGCTGCTCCTGCTCCCGATCATCCCGGGCCTCGGAACTGACGCGAACGCGGACGTCTGGGTGTCGCTGGGGATCTTCTCGTTCCAGCCGGGAGAGCTCGCGAAGATCTCGCTGGCGATCTTCTTCGCCGGGTACCTCGTGCGCACGCGCGAAAGCCTGAGTTCGGTGGGCACGCGCTTTCTCGGCATGACCTGGCCGCGGGCGCGCGAACTGGGCCCGCTCCTCGTGCTGTGGCTGATCTCGCTCGGCATCATCGTGCTCCAGCGAGACCTCGGCACCGGTCTGCTGCTGTTCGGGATGTTCGTCGCGATGCTCTACGTCGCGACGGGAAAGACGTCCTGGGTCGTGATCGGTCTGGTCCTTGCCGGCATCGGGGCCTTCTTCGCCTCACGCATCCTGCCCTACGTCGGCGGACGGTTCGCGAACTGGCTCGACCCGTTCAACCCGGAACGCATCGAAGCCACCGGCGGCAGCTTCCAACTCGTACAGGGGATCTACGGTCTCGCCCACGGCGGCCTCATCGGCACCGGTCTCGGGCAGGGCCGGCCCTACATCACGCCGCTGTCGCAGAGCGACTACATCCTGCCGAGCTTGGGTGAGGAGCTCGGTCTTGCCGGCGTCTTCGCGATCCTGCTGCTGTACATGGTGTTCGTCGCGCGCGGCATCCGCATCGGCGTTGCCGGACAGGACGACTTCGGGAAGCTCCTTGCGACCGGACTGGCCTTCACGATCGCTCTGCAGGTGTTCATCATGGTCGGCGGCGTCACGCGGGTGATCCCCGTGACCGGGCTCACGACCCCCTTCCTCGCGGCGGGTGGCTCGTCGCTCGTTGCCAACTGGCTCATCGTGGCGCTGCTGCTGCGCATCTCGGATGCCGTACGCAGCCGTCCCCGCGCGGTGATCGGATGAGGGCGGTGATGTCGCTATGACCAAAGAGCTGCGCCGGCTGAGCATCCTGATGCTCCTGATGTTCCTGACACTGTTTGCCTCGACGACCTGGATCCAGGGCATCCAGTCCGCTGACCTGGCCGACTACCCCCGCAACACGCGGGCTCTCTACGACTCGTACGAGGTACAACGAGGATCGATCATCGCGAGCGGGTCGGCAATCGCCTCATCCGTGCCGTCGAACGATGTCTTCAGCTGGCAGCGGGTTTACGTCGATCCCGACATGTGGGCCCCGGTGACCGGCGTCATCCCCGTCGTCGGGGAGGCGACGGGCATCGAACGGGCGATGAACGACGAGCTCAGCGGCACCGCGAGCTCCCAGTTCCTCTCGCGCATCGAGCAAATTCTGACGGGGCAGCCGCCGCGCGGGTCGAACGTCGTGCTGTCGCTGGATGCCGCCGTCCAGCGCGCCGCGTATGACGCGCTCGGAGATCTCGAGGGCGCCGTGATCGCGATCGAGCCCGACACCGGTCGTGTCCTCGCGATGGTCACGAGCCCGAGCTACGACACGAACCTGCTGGTCTCGCACGACACGGCGCAGGTCGAGGCGGACTATGCGGCACTGCTCGCGGATCCTGCCAACCCGCTCTACAACCGCGCCATTGCGGGGGACCTCAACCCTCCCGGCTCGACGTTCAAAGTCGTTGTCGTTGCCGCCGCGCTCGCCTCGGGCCAGTACACGCCCGAGTCGCAGATCCCCAACCCCGCGATCTGGCAGCTGCCGCAGTCATCCAACACGATCCGCAACGCGAGCGGGGGCACGTGCGGTCCCGGCGAGACGGTGTCGATCGCTGATGCGCTCCGACTCAGCTGCAACATCCCGATGGCGCAGCTCGCGGTGCAGCTGGGCGACGAGGCGATCCGGCAGCAGGCCGAGAAGTTCGGCTTCAACCTGTCGTTCAGCATCCCGCTCGAGTCCATCCCCTCGGTCTACCCGCGCGGGCTCGACGCGCCGCAGACCGCGCTGACCGGTTTCGGCCAGGGACAAGTGACGGCGACCCCCCTGCAGATGGCGATGGTCTCGGCCGGAATCGCCAATGGCGGAGTCGTCATGAACCCGCGGATGGTCGATCAGGTGATCGGCCCCGACCTGTCGGTGCAGCAAACGTTCGAGAGCACGGTATTCGGCGAGGCGTTGAGCCCCGAACTGAACGAGGAGATGGTGTCCATGATGGTCGCGAATGTCGAAAACGGCGCCGCCTCGAATGCAAGAATAGAGGGCGTCGACGTGGCCGGTAAGACGGGTACGGCGGAGAACGGACCCGACGCGCCGTACACCCTCTGGTTCACCGGGTTCGCGCCCGCCGAGGATCCCGAGGTGGCAGTGGCTGTGGTCGTGGAGAACGGTGGCGGAATGGGTCAGTCGGGATACGGGGACCTCATCGCGTCCCCGATCGCGAAGAAGGTCATGGAGGCGGTGCTAAGCAGATGAGACCGACGCAGGGTGTGACCTTCGGCGGCCGTTACGAGCTGGATTCGCGAATCGCGATCGGCGGCATGGGCGAGGTCTGGGAAGCCACCGACCACGTCATCGGGCGGACGGTCGCGATCAAGATCCTCAAAGACGAGTACATGGGCGACCCCGGATTCCTCGAGCGCTTCCGCGCCGAGGCGCGCCATGCCGCCCTCGTCAACCACGAGGGCATCGCGAGCGTCTTCGACTACGGCGAGGAGAACGGCAGCGCCTTCCTCGTTATGGAACTCGTCCCCGGGGAAGCCCTCTCGACGATTCTCGAGCGCGACGGCTCGCTGTCCACGGACAAGACTCTCGACATCATCGCGCAGACCTCGGCGGCTCTGCAGGCGGCCCACGCGGCAGGCCTCGTCCACCGCGACATCAAGCCGGGAAACCTCCTGATCACCCCCGACGGTCGCGTCAAGATCACCGACTTCGGGATCGCGCGCATCGCCGACCAGGTGCCCCTGACGGCCACCGGGCAGGTCATGGGCACGGTGCAGTACCTGTCACCCGAGCAGGCGTCCGGGCACCCCGCCTCACCCGCGACCGACATCTATTCGCTCGGCATCGTCGCCTACGAGTGCCTTGCCGGGAAGCGTCCGTTCACGGGCGAGTCGCAGGTCGCGATCGCGATGGCCCAGATCAACGAGCAGCCCCCGCCGCTGCCGCCGACCGTGGCCGTTCCCGTACAGAACCTCGTCATGGCGATGATCGCGAAGAAGCCCGAGGACCGGCCCGCGACAGCGGCTGCCGTCGCCCGGGCCGCGACCGCGCTTCGCCGTGGTGATGTCGCCGCCGCCGCGGCAGCGATTCCCGCGATCGCGGCCGGCGCTGTCGCCACCGACGACGCGACCGCATTGCTGACGTCGACCGCGACGGCCGCCGAGACGCGGATCATGCCGGCGCCCGAGCCCGGCGAGGAGGCTGCGGCACCGCGCAAGCGGAGCCCGTGGACGTGGCCCCTGGTTGCGCTGATCATCCTGCTCGTCCTGGTTCTGGGCGGCACGATCTGGGCGCTGCTTGCGAACCAGCAACCGGCGCCGGCGCCCACGAGCTCGTCCGCGACGCCGTCCCCGAGCGCATCGACGCCCACGCCGTCCCCGAGCGCGACGCGCATCGACATCGACGCCCTGAACCTGGTCGGCATGCAATGCGACCAGGCCGTGCAGACGGCCAAGAGCGCCGGAGTGCTCGAGGTCGTGACCAACACCGACACCCCGGCTCCGGATGACTCGCAGGTCGGCGTCGTATGGCGCGTCAACCCCACGGGCAACATCGAACCGACGACTTCGCTCACCGTCTCCTGCTATGGACAGGTCACCCCGATCGGTGGGCCCAGCAACCCGCCGGCGATCCAGGGCGGGGCTCCCGCCGAAGCCGGGTCGACCGTCACGCTCACGTGGGACAGCTTCACGTGCCCGACCGGTACGGGAACCCTCAGCGGATACACCGTGACGCTCCAGAACGCGGTGTTCACCGTCGACGGCACCTCGCAGCGGGACTTCCCCCCGAACGACCGCGACGAGGCGATCCTGATCGCGAACGCCGCCGGGCAGACACTCACAGCCTCGTACACCGCCCTGTGCAGTGGAACCGAGCAACGGCGGTCCGACGCATCCCCGCAGATGCAGGTTCAGATCCAGCCCGCGAGCAGTCCGTCGCCCACTCCCTGAGAAGGGACGGCGACGGCACTCGACTAGTCTGAGAAGACTGGCTCAGTCAGGGAGGGCAGTGTGACCGGCGATTCTCGCGTGCTCTCGGGGCGCTACCGGATCGATGAACCGATCGGCCGCGGAGGCATGGCCGCGGTCTACCGCGGCTACGATCTGACGCTCGGTCGCGAGGTCGCCATCAAGATCCTCGAACCCGAGCTGGCGCGGGACGCCGGCTTCCGCACCCGCTTCCGCCTGGAGGCTCAGGCGGCGTCACGGATGTCGCATCCGACCATCGTGCGGGTCTTCGACGCCGGTGAGGAGGCCGAGACTCTTCCCGACGGCACCACGCAGCCCGTGCCGTACATCGTCATGGAGCTCGTCAAGGGACGGCTGCTGAAGGAGCTGATCGAGAGCGGCCCTCTGGATGCCGAGCGTGCGGTTGCGTACGCCGACGGCATCCTGGAGGCGCTCGAGTACTCGCACCGCGCGGGCGTCGTCCACCGCGACATCAAGCCCGGCAATGTCATGGTCACCGAGAACGACCAGATCAAGGTCATGGACTTCGGCATCGCCCGCGCCGTCTCCGACTCGTCGTCGACGGTCGCCGAGACAACCGCGATCCTCGGCACCGCCGCCTACTTCTCCCCCGAGCAGGCCAAGGGCGAACCCGTCGACGCCCGTGCCGACCTCTACTCCACCGGGGTGGTGCTGTACGAGATGCTGACCGGGCGTGCCCCGTTCCGGGGCGAGTCGCCGGTGGCGGTCGCCTACCAGCACGTCAGCGAAACCCCGCTCACTCCGTCGGAGATCAACGAGGAGATCCCGCGGGCCCTCGATGCCGTCGTGCTCCGCGCGCTGGCGAAGGATCCGTTCCAGCGCTACCAGGACGCCGCGTCGTTCCGTGCAGCGCTGACGCATGCGTTGACCGGAAAGGCGCCCTCGCGGCGGCAGCTGGGCACACTCACGAGCGAACTGTATGGCCCCAACCCGCGGCAGGCCGCCGAGACCGCGCGGTCGCTTCGACAGCTGTCGACCGACACGACGATGCGCCGCACACAGTCGGGCCCTCCCGTCGCGTGGGTGTGGGCGGGCGTCGCGATCCTGGCGGTGCTGCTCATCTCGGTGCTCTTCTGGGTGCTGACGATCCCGCGCGGCAGCGACACCGTCCCCAGCAACTCCCGCATCGTCCCCGATGTCACCGGCATGACCTACGAACGCGCCGCCGAGGAGCTCCTCGCGCAGGACCTGGTCCCGGTCCGCGCGGAAGAGGCCAGCACCGAGGTCGCCGAAGGCAACGTCATCCGCACCGACCCTGAGACGGATGTCTCGGTATCGGTGAACCAGGAGATCACCGTATACGTGTCGACCGGCCAAGAATTGTCGACCGTGCCGACTCTCGCGGGTCTCACCCAGGAGGCGGCGACGCAGGCCCTCGCACAAGCCGGTCTCCAAGTGGGTACGGTCACCTCGCGCAACGACCCGAGCCTTGCGGCTGGCACCGTCATCGCGGCAGACCCCGCATCCGGTGAAGACGTCGCGGTCGGCAGCGCCGTTGACCTCGTCGTGGCCACGGGACGGGTCCTGATCAACGATGTGACCGGCTACACGGTCGAGGCGGCGACGCGAGAACTCGAAGCTCCCGATACCCAGCTGACGGTGGAAACGCAGGAGGACTCGTCGTGCCCGGCGACGAATCCGCCGATCGTCATCGCGCAGTCCCTCGCCCCGGGTGAAGTGCCCGTCCGTTCGACCATCACGCTGACGTACTGCTCGGGCTGAGCCTCAGGTTCGCCTCAGGCGCCGGTGTCGAGGTGGGGCCGGAGGGCGTGAGAGCGCTCGACGGCGCCGGGGACCCCGACCCGCTCCAGCCAGTTCGCGAGGAGGCGGTAGCCGCCCTCGGTGAGCACGCTCTCGGGATGGAACTGAACGCCCCACAGTGGAGCTTCCCGGTGGGCGATACCCATCACGATGCCGCTGTCGGTGCGTGCGGTGACCACCAGCGTGTCCGGGAGAGTCTCGGGTTCCACCGAGAGCGAGTGATACCGGTTGGCGATGAACGGCGCGGGGATCCCGGCAAAGAGCATCGACCCGTCGTGCACGACCGGCGACGTGACCCCGTGATAGAGCTCCGGCGCGACCGTCACTCGCGCACCCAGCGCCTCCGCGATGACCTGGTGCCCGAGGCAGACCCCCAGCAGGGGAACGCGACGGTACACCGCTTCGCGCACGACCACCTGCGAAGCGGTCGTGTCGGCGGGGCGGCCCGGCCCCGGCGAGACGAGGATGCCGCGATAGCTGCCGACCAGCTGCGGCACGGCATCCGGGTCGATCTGATCGGCCTCGACCATCTCGGTGTCCGCTCCCAGCTCGTGCAGGTATCCCACGAGCGTGTGGACGAAACTGTCGTGATTGTCGACCACCAGGATGCGGTCGACCAGGGGATCTCGCTCTGTCACCCGACAGTCGCGTCCTGCGGGGTGGTCAGCTCGCTGATCCAGGGGAAGACGTAGAAGACGAGGCCATACAGCACCGCGGCGGCCATCACGGTCAAGATCGCTACCCTGACCCACCACGGTCCCGGCAACACGCGCCACAGGGCGGCATACATCAGGCTGTCGTTCCTTCCGTGAGGGATGCGGGCGGCCCGTCCGTGCGGGGCGTGAAGGACTCGAACACACCGTACGCGACGATCCGCTCGGCCATGCTCCATCGCGGGCTGCAGCTGGTCATCGTGATGTAGGCGTCGCCTGCGGCGACATCCAGTTGCGGCACCGGCGCCAGAACCGTCGTCTCCGTGGGACGGACGTACTCCAGCGTGCGGAACCGGTAGGTGTACCACCCGCCCGGTGTCTCGACGACGATGGCATCACCGATGCGCAGCGTCTCGATGTCGGCGAAAGGCTTTCCGTAGGTCGTCCGGTGGCCCGCGACGGCGAAGTTGCCGATCTCGCCGGGCATCTGGGTGTTCGGATAATGGCCGACACCGATCGGATCGAGGGTGCGCGATCGTGATACGCCTCCCGCGATGGGTTTGCTGTAGTCCGCACCCCAGCGGGGAACGCGTAGCACGGCGAACTCCTCCGCATCGCCCGGCTGCGCCAGAACCGGCACCGCTGCGGCGGCGTCGGCCGACGCCGTCGGATCAGGCGACTCAGACGTCTCGGGCGCGGGTGGCGCGGTCTCGAACGCATCAGCCCACTGCTCGGAGAGCTCACTGCCGGCGGCATCCTTCTGCGCAGCCTGGATCACGTCTCCAAGCCACAGCTGCCACCCCACGTAGAGGAACGCGATCACTCCGACGGTGATGAGCAGCTCACCGATGATGCCGAGCACGCTCACCCGGCGACGCGATCGCCGCGTCCGACGCGACCGTCGCGTCGGGTGCGGCGTCTGCTCCGCGTCGCTCACAGGCTTTCCCCTCGTCTCTGCGTCGTGATGATGGTCGAGGTGCGCAGCTGCCCTGTGCGACCGCGACCTCCCGGGAAGCCTGCGACCGCCCCCGCCATCCGTCCTACGCGCGATTCTATTCGTCTCCTGCTGCACGAGCCCTGGCAGTTAGACTTGACGCATGGCACGCCCGAGCAACGACGACGAACCGATCGTCGAGAGCAGCAGCGCTGAGTCCGCACCGAACCCTGTCTGGTTCAAGCCGGTGATGATCGGGCTCATGCTGCTCGGCCTGGTCTGGGTTCTCGTCTTCTACATCAGCGGGATGCAGTTCCCGATTCCCGGGATCGACGCCTGGAACCTCGTGATCGGCTTCGGCATCGCCTTCGTCGGTTTCCTCATGACAACGCGCTGGCGTTGACACCCGCGAGCCCGGTGCATCGGAATTACATGACTGTGATTCATCCCCAGGTGTGGATGAATCTGTGGATGAATCAGACGTAGAACGCGGCAGGGATCGCGAGCAGCGCCAACAGCCCGATACCGATGGCGACGAGCAGTCCGATCTGCAACGGCTGCCGAGCCCTCGTGCGAGTCCGGGCGAAGACGAGCCCGATGAGCGCGCCCACGACCAAACCGCCGAGGTGCGCCTGCCACGCGATGTTGTAGCCGGGGATGAACCCGATGGCGAGGTTGATCCCGAGGATGATCAGGATGCCGGTGATGTTCGCTCCGATGTGCCGGCCGATCACCAAGAGGGCACCGAGGAGTCCGAAGACGGCGCCCGAGGCGCCGACGACCGTGACTCCGGGTGCCAGCAGAGCGACACCGACGGATCCGCCCAGGCCTGACAACAGGTAGAGCGCGACGAACCGGCCGTGTCCGAGGAGCGGCTCCAGTGACCTGCCGATCAACCAGAGCGCGAGCATGTTCAACCCGATGTGGAAGAAGCTCGAGTGCAGGAATACCGCGGTCAGGAGCCGCCATGGCTCGAAGGCGATCGATGGGATGACGAAGACGCTGTTGAAGGCGAACAGCCGGTCAATCGCGGGTACGAGGAGCTGGAGTACGAAGACCGCCGCCGTGATCGCGATGATGACGTACGTTGCCGTCGGGCGCTGCGTCCCGACGGCCGCGGGCGCGCGCGACCAGCGCCGCTCGGCCTTCTTCTGGGCGCTCGTCTGGGTCGCTCGCTGCTCCCGCAGGCACTCCGGGCAGATGACCCCGACCGCAGCCTGCGTCTGGCATTCCGGGCAGATCGTGCGCAGGCACCGCTGGCACAGCACGAAACTCTGCCGGTCCGGATGCCGGTAGCAGAAGTTGTCCCGGTTGCTGCGGAACTGGTCGGACGTCGTCACGGCTGGCGCCGTCTCCCGTCAGACCGAGACGACGTCGATCGACGAGATGACGACGGGCTCGATCGGGCGGTCGCCGGGCCCGGTCGCGACAGCGCTGATCGCGTCGACGACGCGGCGGGACTCGTCATCCGCCACCTCGCCGAAGATCGTGTGCTTGCCCTGGAGCCATTCGGGTCCGCGGCCACCCTGACCGGGAACCGTGATGAAGAACTGCGATCCGTTGGTGCCCTCGGGCTGACCGGTGATCGCGTTGCGGCGCAGCCCTGCGTTGGCCATGGCGAGCTTGTAGGGCTCGGTGAAGGTGAGCTCAGGGCTGATCTCGTCGTTGAAGGTGTAGCCGGGCCCGCCGGTGCCGACCCCCAGCGGGTCGCCGCCCTGGATCATGAAGCCTTCGATGATGCGGTGGAAGATCACGTCGGTGTAGAGGGCGCCCTCTCCGGGCTGCCCGGTTCCCGGATGCGTCCATTCGCGGCTACCGTCGGCCAGGCCAACGAAGTTCTGGACGGTGCGCGGAGCCTGGTCTCCGAACAGATTGACGACGATGTCGCCGTGGTTGGTGTGGATCGTGGCGACCGCGGTGTGCTGTGGCATGGGGCCATTCTTTCAGAGTTCGCCGGGAACACTTCCCGTCTGCGGCACGCATGGCAAGATGGGAAGACCACGTCGACACGACAGGGAGGGCCCCGTGAGCCTCAGCCGCAAGCGCAAGAAGGAACTCCGCAAGCTCCAGAAGCACGCGAACGACATCTGGGAGTCGCAGCAGGTGCTCGTCGGCGAAGCCGCTGACATCGCCCGCGAGGCCGGTCGGCAGCTGGGCAACTACGGCCGCGAGCAGGTCGTGCCCCAGGTTCAGGAAGCCTACGGCCGGTACGCCCAGCCGTATGTGCAGCGCGGACTCGCGTCATCCAAGTCGTTCCTGACCAATCGTGCGATCCCCGCGACCGGAGCCGTCGTCGGTTCGGCGCTGTCGGCATGGGATGCCGCCACCGAGACGCGCGCGCGGCTTGCCGCGGGTCGGGGCCTGTCGGCTCCTGACGCGAAGAAGTACGCGAAGCTCGCCGACAAGTACGGCAAGGACGTCTCCAAGAAGCTGTCCAAGAAGCTGTCGGCCCTCGAGCCTCAGAAGCAGGGGATCGGCGCCGGCGGTGTCTTCGCCATCATCCTGGGTGTCATTGCCGCTGCGGGCGTGCTGTACGCGGCGTGGCAGACGCTCCGCGCGGATGACGAGCTGTGGGTCGCCGACGACCCGCTGCGCGCTCCCGACGCCTGATCCAGATCAGTTCGCGCTGCGGCGCCCGGCTTCCGGGCGCCGCAGTTGTTTGTTGACGACCCTCAGCGTGCGAAGGAGCCGAGTCCCGCCATCCGCAGCCCGATATTGACGAGACTCACGCGCTTGAGCCGGCGCACATCCGACAGTGCGAACCACTGCGCGCGGTCGGTGGTTCCCTCGGTCTCGTTGCGCAGGGTCCCGCCGGTGACATGGGCACGGTAGACGATCCGGAGTGCCTGTAGCGGGAGATCAGACCCAGGCACGAGGCGTCGGTGCGCGGGGATCACGCGCGAGTGGATGCCAAGAAGCTCGTCGAGCGCGACCCGGTACCCGGTCTCTTCGTGGACTTCACGGCGAGCGGCAGCATCCGGACTCTCCCCGGGTTCGAGACCCCCGCCGGGAAGGGTCCACCCCGAGGCGCCGCTCTCGTTCCAGTGGGCGAGCAGCATGCGCCTGTCGTCGTCGATGACGATCGAGTACGCAGCGACCCGCAGATCCATGGATTCACGATACGGGAGCCACGGGCAGCTTCTCCTGCATGCGAGACCGGAACGTGGCGTCCGCGCGGCGCGGCGCAAGCCGCCCTCGCTCACCCAGAATCGGTAGAACGAGGTCGCCGAACGCGGCGACATCCCGCGTGCCGAACACCGGCTCGATGAGGAACCCGTCGAGCCCGGTGCTGGCCGCAAGCTCCTCCACGCCGTCCGCGACCTCGGTCGGGTCTCCGACCAGCCGAAACCCGCGCGTGCCGCGCCCCCGCAGCTCGTCGAGGATCTCGCGAACTGTCGGGGCGGGGCGGTCGGCGCTGCCGAGGAATCTCTCGATGTTGCTGGTGCCCATTTGTCCGATGGGTCCGCCGGCATCGAGCACCTGGTGGAGGGTCTGGTCAGGGTCGAGGGTCCGTAGGTCGATTCCGGTGTTTCCCGCATAGAGGGTCGCAACCACATCGTCGGTCTGCATCCGGTCGAATTCGTCGGCAAGCTCGCGGGCCTCGGCGGAGGTCTCGGCAACGATCGCGGTGAGACCCGCCATCGTCACGAGCGCCGTGGTTCGCCCCGCTTCACTCGCGCGACGGTGCAGGTCGGCGACAGCGGATGCCGTGTGGGTCGGCGTGGTCGCCTGGACGAACACGCACTCGGCGTGCCGAGCAGCGAAAGCCCGGCCGGCCGGCGAGGTTCCCGCCTGGAAGAGCAGCGGTGTGCGCTGAGGCGTGGGCGGGGCGCCGTAGTATCCGCGCGAACGGTAGTGGTCACCCTCGTAGACCACGCGATGGATGCCGGACCGCTGCGCGTACACGCCGGATGCGCGATCGGCGACGAGCGCGTCGTCACTCCAGGCATCCTCCCAGTACCGCCGCGCAAGCGAGACGTACTCCTGGGCCATCGCGTACCGGGTGTCGTGCGCGACCATCTCGTCGTGCCCGAAGAGTTCGGCAACCGCATTCTGCGATGCGCCGGTGACGATGTTCCAGCCGATCCTCCCGCCCGAGATCGCGTCGAGGGTCGAGAAGCGGCGAGCGAGTTGGACGGGGTGATCGATTCCCGTCGTCGCGGTGACGACGAACCCCAGCTCTGAGGTTTCCCGCATGAGGACCGGCAAGAGTGTTGCGGGGTCGTACCCCGAGAAGTTGATGCCGTGCGCGACGGCATCAGCGCTGATGTCGTCGCCGACGATCGGGTATCCATAGCCATCGGCGAAGAAGAGGAAGTCGAACCCGGTAGCATCCATCACCTTTGCCAGGCGCACCCATCGGTCGGGGTCGGCGAACTCGATCGAGTCGCTCAGCGGATGCGGCCAGCTCAGCGTGCCACCGACCTGCGGGCCGTAGACCTCGAAGACACCGAATCGCAGTGCCGACACATCCGCTCCCTTCGCCGCGCACACACGTGCCGTGGTGACGCAACGCTACGCGCCAGCTGTTACGCGCGCGTGACGCTGCGCAAGAGGCGGGAGGGCCTCGGGAAGAAGAAACTGTGGAGCCTAGGAGATTCGAACTCCTGACATCCTGCTTGCAAAGCAGGCGCTCTACCAACTGAGCTAAGGCCCCGGGGCGTGCGTGGGGCTACCAGGACTTGAACCTGGGACCTCTTCATTATCAGTGAAGCGCTCTAACCGCCTGAGCTATAGCCCCGTACGCTGTCGGCGCTTCGCGCCGTCAACCTCCAAGACTTTACCGGACGCGGTGCCATTTCACGAATTCGGGCGGCGGCTGCCTCCAGCTCGCGAGCGGGTGGTCCGGAACGTCACCCGGACGACAGGTTCGCTTAGCCCAACCTTCATTGCCCCGCACGGTCGTCGGTTGTTGACTGAGCCTCGTGACCGACACGACACATCCTCATGAGCCGCACGCAACCGGTGTGAGTCAGAAGCTCAATTGGCTGCGGGCGGGAGTCCTCGGCGCCAACGACGGCATCGTCTCCGTCGCGTCCCTTGTCGTCGGTGTCGCCGGCGCAACGACCGAGACGCCCGCCCTGTTGCTCGCCGGTGTGGCGGGACTGGTCGGTGGCGCGATCTCGATGGCGCTCGGGGAGTACGTATCGGTGAGCAGTCAACGCGATAGCGAACGAGCGCTTATCGCGAAGGAGCGACGCGAGCTCGTCGAGATGCCAGCCGAGGAACTCGAAGAGCTGACCCAGCTCTACCAGGAGCGCGGGCTCAGCAGAGACACCGCCGAACGGGTGGCGGAGGAACTCACCGCGCACAACGCGCTGGCTGCCCACCTCGAGGTCGAGCTGCACATCGACGAGGACGACCTCGTGAACCCGTGGCAAGCCGCCTTCTCGTCGGCCGTCGCCTTCACGCTCGGCGCGCTCCTGCCGCTCCTGGCCATCCTGCTGCCCCCGCCGGAGTGGCGGGTGCCGGTCACGGTGGTCGCGGTGCTCATCGCGCTGGCAGTCACCGGGTCGATCTCGGCGCGGCTAGGTGGCGCGTCGCAGGGACGGGCGGTCATCAGGCTCGTGATCGGTGGTGCTCTCGCTCTCGCTGCGACCTATGCGATCGGCACCCTCCTCGGCACCACCGTGGTCTGACCGAACGTCGGAACGGTCGAACCCCGTCGCGCCGGCGACATCCTCGAATCAGTTGGACGTGAAGCCGACCAGCAGCCCGCCGGTCACCTTGACGGCGAGGTTGTAGATTCCCGCGACGACCGCCCCCATGACCGTGACGACCACGAGGTTCAGGATCGCCACGATCGCCGAGAACGCGAGCACCTGGGGCAGCGAAAGCACCGCCGAGACAGAGAAGCTGCCATCGGTGAAGCTGCCGATGAACTCATCGGCCTGCGAGATCAAGCCGGTCGTCTGCAGGATGAGGTAGATCAGCACGAAGAAGACAACGGTCGCGATCGCGATCGCCACGGCCGCGAGAAACGACAGTTTCACGGCCGACCAGAAGTCGACGTACACCAGGCGCAGGCGCACCTGCTTGGTCGTCGTCTTGCTGGATTTCTTCGCGAGTTTGTCGGCAACCGTCGTCATGCGTCGGGACTTCCTTCAAGATTCTGGGGGGAGGCGGCGTCATCCGACGCATCCGTGGCCGCAGCTACCTCTGCCACAACCCGCTCTCCGTTACGCGCGACCGCGATGATGCGATCCTCGTCATCGGGGCGGGCGAAGACGACACCCATCGTGTCGCGACCCTTGGCGGGGACCTCGGCCACGGCAGAGCGTACCACCTTGCCGCTGGCAAGAACCACCAAGACCTCGTCGTCCTCCGAGACGATGAGTCCGCCCGCGAGGACCCCCCGATCCTCGGTCAACTTCGCGACTTTGATGCCCAGACCTCCGCGACCCTGCTCGCGATACTGTGCGACATCGGTGCGCTTGGCATAGCCACCCTCGGTCACGACGAAGACGTATCCCTCATCTCGGGCGACGGATGCCGACAGCAAACAGTCATCGCCGCGGAAAGACATGCCCTTGACGCCCTCGGTGGCCCGTCCCATGGGGCGAAGGGCAGCATCCGTCGCCGCGAATCGCAGCGACATGCCCTGCCTGCTGATGAGGAGGATGTGGTCGTCCTCGTTGACGAGCATCGCGGAGGTCAGCTCGTCGCCGGCTTCGCCATCCTCACCGCCGCGAAGCTTGATGGCGATGACCCCGCCCTGACGGTTGGTGTCGTATTCGATCAGCCGCGTCTTCTTCACGAGGCCACTGCGGGTGGCGAGCACCAGGTACGGTGCCGCCTGATAGTCGCGGATGTCCAGGATCTGGGCGATCTCCTCTTCGGGCTGCAAGGCGAGGAGGTTCGCGACGTGCTGACCCTTTGCATCCCGACCCGCCTCAGGAACCTCGTACGCCTTGGCCCGGTAGACGCGACCCTTGTTCGTGAAGAAGAGCAGCCAGTGGTGAGTGGTTGTCACGAAGAAGTGCTCGACGACGTCGTCCGCGCGTAACTGCGCACCCTTGACGCCCTTGCCCCCGCGGTGCTGCGACCGGTAGTTGTCGCTGCGCGTGCGCTTGATGTAGCCGGCACGGGTGACCGTGATGACCATCTCTTCTTCAGGGATGAGGTCCTCGACCGACATGTCGCCGTCGTAGCCGGGCATGATCTCGGTACGTCGCTCATCGCCGAAGCGCTCGACTATCGCGGTGAGTTCGTCGCGGATGATGGAGCGCTGGCGCATCGGATCGGCGAGGATCGCCTGGAAATCCAGGATCTGAGCCTCGAGCTCAGTCGCCTCGTCGATGATCTTCTGTCGCTCGAGCGCGGCGAGTCGGCGAAGCTGCATCTGCAGGATCGCGTCGGCCTGGATGTCGTCGATCTCGAGCAGGTCCTTCAGGCCCTCGCGGGCATCGTCGACGGTCGCAGAACGACGGATGAGCGCGATGACCTCGTCGAGCGCATCGAGCGCCTTGAGATAGCCGCGCAGAATGTGCATCCGCTCTTCGGCCTTGCGCAACCGAAAACGGGTGCGCCGGACGATGACGTCTACCTGATGATCGATCCAGTAGCTGATGAATCCGTCGAGGGGCAGGGTGCGCGGAACCCCGTCGACGATCGCGAGCATGTTCGCGCCGAAGTTCTCCTGCAGCTGCGTGTGCTTGTAGAGATTGTTGAGCACGACCTTCGCCACGGCATCGCGCTTGAGCACGATGACCAGACGCTGTCCGGTGCGACCCGAGGACTCGTCACGGATGTCGGCGATGCCCGTGATCTTGCCCTCGCGGGCCAGGTCGCCGATCTTCACCGCGACGTTGTCGGGGTTCACCTGATACGGCAGCTCGGTGATGACCAAGCAGGTGCGTCCCTGGATCTCCTCGACGTTGACCACGGCGCGCATCGTGATCGATCCGCGTCCGGTGCGGTAGGCGTCCTTGATGCCCTTCGTGCCGAGAATCTGCGCGGCTGTCGGGAAGTCCGGACCCGGGATGCGCTCCATGAGCGCCTCGAGCAGTTCCTCGCGCGTGGCCTCGGGGTGCTCGAGCGCCCAGAGGGCGCCGGCGGCGACCTCGCGCAGGTTGTGCGGCGGGATGTTCGTGGCCATGCCCACCGCGATTCCCACCGAGCCGTTGACGAGCAGGTTCGGGAACCGCGCCGGAAGGACGATCGGTTCCTGAGTCTGGCCGTCGTAGTTGGGCTGGAAATCGACGGTCTCTTCTTCGATGTCGCGGACCATCTCGAGGGCCAGCGGCGCCATCTTGGTCTCGGTGTACCGAGGGGCAGCGGCACCCTGGTTCCCGGGGGTGCCGAAGTTGCCCTGCCCGAGGGCCAAGGGGTAGCGCAGCGCCCAGGGCTGCACGAGCCGCACGAGGGTGTCGTAGATGGCGGAGTCACCGTGGGGGTGGTACTGACCCATGACCTCGCCGACGACACGGGAGCACTTCGAGAACGACTTGTCGGGACGGTATCCCCCGTCGTACATGCCGTAGATGACGCGGCGGTGCACGGGCTTCAGGCCGTCGCGGACATCGGGCAGGGCGCGCCCGACGATGACGCTCATCGCGTAGTCGAGGTACGAGCGCTGCATCTCCAGCTGCAGGTCGACCTGGTCGATGCGACCGTGGTTGTGCACGGGCTCGGGGCGTTCTTCGGCTGCCATCGCTGTCTCTACTTCGTCGCTGTACTGTCGTCGCTCGCTCAGATGTCCAAGAACCGGACGTCTTTGGCGTTTCGCTGAATGAACCCGCGGCGAGACTCAACGTCCTCGCCCATGAGGATGGAGAAGATCTCATCGGCAGCGGCCGCGTCATCGATGGTCACCTGCCGCAGCGTTCGGGTCTGCGGATCCATCGTCGTCTCCCACAGCTCCTCGGCGTTCATCTCACCGAGACCCTTGTAGCGCTGGATGGCGTTGTCTTTGGGAATCCGCTTGCCGGCAGCGGTGCCCTCTGCCAGGAGAGCGTCGCGCTCCCGGTCGGAGTAGACGTACTCGTGCGGCGAGTTCGACCACTTCAGTCTGTACAGCGGGGGCTGCGCCAGGTACACGTATCCGGCTTCGATGAGCCCGCGCATGTAGCGGAACAGCAGCGTCAGCAGCAGCGTCGTGATGTGCTGCCCGTCGACATCGGCATCCGTCATCAGCACGATCTTGTGATAGCGGGCCTTCGTGATGTCGAAATCCTCACCGATGCCCGTGCCGAACGCGGAGATCATCGCCTGGACCTCTTTGTTGCCCAAGGCCCGGTCCAGCCGCGCGCGCTCCACGTTGAGGATCTTCCCGCGCAGAGCCAGGATCGCCTGCGTATGGGGGTCGCGCCCGCCGACGGCGGAGCCGCCCGCGGAGTCACCCTCGACGAGGAAGATCTCGCTGATGGACGGGTCCTTCGAGACGCAGTCCTTGAGCTTGTCGGGCATGGCTGCCGATTCGAAGACGCTCTTGCGCCGCGCCGTCTCGCGGGCCTTCCTGGCGGCCAGTCTCGCGGTGGCGGCGTCGATCGCTTTCCGGATGACGTTCTTCGCCTGTGCGGGATTACGGTCGAGCCAGTCGGTGAGCTGGTCGCCCACGACTTTCTGGACGAACGCCTTGGCCTCGGTGTTGCCGAGCTTCGTCTTGGTCTGACCCTCGAACTGGGGCTCGGAGAGCTTCACGGAGATGACGGCGGTCAGTCCCTCGCGGATGTCCTCACCCGTGAGGTTGTCATCCTTCTCTTTGAGCAGTCCCTGTGCTCTGGCGTACCGGTTCACCAGAGCCGTGAGCGCCGCGCGGAAACCCTCTTCGTGCGTGCCGCCCTCGTGCGTGTTGATGGTGTTCGCGAATGTGAACACATTCTCGGTGTAGCTCGTGGTCCACTGCATCGCGAGCTCGAGCGAGATGTGACGGTCGGTGTCTTCCGACTCGACCTCGATGATCTCGTCGTTGACGACCTCCGTCTTGCGGACCTTGTTCAGGTACTCGACGTAGTCGACGAGCCCCCGTTCGTAGAGGAAGTCATCGTGGGGCTGTGTCGGCGTGGATGCGCCTGACTGGTCATCCACCACGTACGCGGAGTCGGGTCGTTCGTCGCGCAGAGTGATGCGCAGGCCCTTGTTGAGGAAGGCCATCTGCTGGAAGCGCGTCCGAAGGGTGTCGTAGTCGAAGTGGACCGTGTCGAAGATGCCCGGATCCGGCCAGAACGTGATCGTCGTGCCCGTCTCGTCGCTCGGCTCCCCTTTCTGGAGCGGAGCCAGGGGGGTGCCGCCGTCACGGAAGGACTGTCGCCAGACGAAACCTTGACGCTTGACCTCGACCTCGAGGCGCGTCGAAAGCGCATTGACGACCGAGGATCCCACTCCGTGCAGGCCGCCCGAGACGGCGTATCCGCCGCCGCCGAACTTTCCTCCCGCGTGCAGGACCGTGAGCACCACCTCGACGGTCGACTTCCCTTCCGTGCGGTGCATGTCGACCGGGATGCCACGACCGTTATCGACCACACGAACAGCGCCGTCTTCGAGGATCGTGACGGTGATCGTGTCGCAGTAACCGGCGAGAGCCTCGTCGACGGAGTTGTCGACGATCTCGTACACGAGGTGATGAAGACCGCGTTCACCCGTGGAGCCGATGTACATGCCGGGCCGCTTGCGCACCGCCTCAAGTCCTTCCAGGACTTGGATCGCATCCGCCCCGTAC
Organism: Microbacterium sp. bgisy207; assembly: GCF_057706855.1. Taxonomy (NCBI): domain Bacteria; kingdom Bacillati; phylum Actinomycetota; class Actinomycetes; order Micrococcales; family Microbacteriaceae; genus Microbacterium; species Microbacterium sp. bgisy207. Next base: position 194,877 of record NZ_JBYIPB010000004.1, on the reverse strand, counting down.
TCGTTCTGGACCTTGCCGGAGTGCGCCAGCTGCGGATCTTCGGGAACGCTTTCAGGGACTTCTGAGGGCATAGTGAGAGGCGCTCCACATCGACGATCGGACTAGCGAGCAGTCTATCAACTCTGCGTCTTGTTCACGCGCTCTACGGGGCTGTGGCGCGATGAAAGTCCTCGGGATGTCCCGCGAGGTGGGTCAGCCGTAGGTATCGCGCGGACCACGGCCTGGAACGGCTCTGGGACCCCATTTCCAGGAGGGGACGTCCGGGCCGATGAACCGTACGCTCTCGACACCCGCGTCCGGATAGCGCCGAAGGATCTCGGTGAGGATCTGGGAGCGCATGAGCTGCAGCTGACGCGCCCAGGCCGTCGAATCGGCCTGCACGGTGAGAATCCCGTCGGTGAAGCCCACGGGCCTGGTGTGCCGGGCAGTCTCTGCTCCCGCCACCTCGTTCCAGGTGCGCACCACGTCCTCACGTGCGAGTTGAGCATCCCAGCCAGCCTCCCGGGTGAGGTCGGTCAGCACGTCGGCGACACCTCTCGGGTCGCGGCCCGGCGTGAAGGGCTCGTTCTCGTCGTCGACACGACGCCGGCGCCGCCGGGCCACGCGAGCGGTCGGAGCAAGACCGCGCAACCGCAGATAGGTCGCGACGGTCTCGGGAACGGCGGGTGCGGCATCAGCCGCCGGGGTGGTCACGACCCGGCCCCCGATACCGGGCCACTGGCCGCCAACGTCCCGGCCTCGACGCGCACGGTTCCCACGCGAAGTGCAGGCGGCACATCCTGCTCCACGGCGGCCGTCACAATCACCTGTTCGAACTCGCCGACGATGTCGGCCAACCGGGTGCGGCGGCCGGCGTCGAGTTCGGCGAACACGTCATCGAGGATGACGATCGGGTCACCGAGCTGTGATTCGGCCCGAAGCAGGTGCGCGGATGCGATCCGTAGTGCCAGCGCCAACGACCAGGACTCCCCGTGAGAGGCGTACCCGCGGGCGGGAAGGCCACGAAGGGAGAGCAGCAGATCGTCGCGGTGCGGTCCGACCAGATTGACGCCGCGCTCCAACTCGGATGCGCGCTTGTCCCGAAGCGCGCGGCGGAATCGCTCGTACAGATCCCCCGTGTCAGCGGGATCGACGATGCGCTCTTCGTCGTCCGGATCTGCCCCATCCACCGACAGCACCCACCGCGCATCGGGTGCGTGGTCGGCTCCCGCGATCGCTGCGTACGCCGTCGCGATCGGTTCCGCCAGATCTCTCACGAGCGCTTCCCGCGCCCGGATGATGTCCACGCCGAGCGCGACCAGCTTGTCGTCCCAGACATCCAACGTCGGCAGCGCCTCGCTGCCCAGACGGCGAGCGCGTGCCGACTTCAACAGCGCACCGCGTTGCTTGAGCACCCGGTCATAGTCGGCCAACGTCGCCGACAGCCGCGGGTAGCGCTGCACGAGGAGCTGGTCGGCAAAGCGCCGGCGGGCGCCCGGGTCACCGCGGACGATCTGCAGGTCCTCGGGTGCGAACAACACGACCTGGGCATATCTGCCGAGTTCTCCCGTACGCACGGTCGACCCGTTGACCTGCGCACGGTTGGATCCCTGCCGGTTGATCTGCACGTCCACGCTCAGCCGTCGCTCACCGTGTGCGAGCCTGGCACGTACGATCGCGAACTCCGCACCGTCACGCACGAGCGGGGCATCGCTTGAGACACGGTGAGATCCCGCCGTGGCCAGATACGCGACGGCCTCGGCCAAGTTGGTCTTTCCCTGCCCATTGCTTCCGACCAGTACCGTCGGGCCGCTCGAGAGCTCGAGATCGGCGCAAGCGTAATTACGAAAGTCTGTAAGACTCAGCCGCTCGACGATCATCGGTACAGGGTATCCGGCGCCGGCGACGCGAGAACCGCGTCGCCGGTCAGCGCAGGAGCAGGTTCGGCTGCAACAGGTACTTGAACGAATCCTCACCCGCGCGGTCGACGGAGGTCTGCGCCGTGATGAGGACGGGGCTGAGCTTGTTCGCGTTGTCACTCGAGGTGAATGTCACACGCGTGAACTCGCTGCGGACGGCGCCGAGCGCCTCGAGCAGATACTGAGGATTGAGGCCGAGGGTGACGTCATCGCCGAGGAGAGTGGCGTCGACGGACTCTGTCGCGCGCGCCTGCTCGGTTCCGGCGGCATCCATCGAGACACCTTCCGCCCCGAAGGTGAACCGCAGCGGCGCCGACCGGTCGAGCACAAGCGAGACGCGGCGAACTGCTTCGGCGAACTCCGCGGTGTTCACGACCGCGTGGTGCTCGGTCTGCTCCGGGAAGAGCCGGCGCACAGGAGGGAAATTCCCCTTGATCAGGAGCGACGTCACCGTCTTGTTGCCCGCGGTGAAGGCGATGATCTCGCGGTCGCCGCTTCCGGAGAACGCGATCGAAATCTGTCCCGAGTGGGCAAAGGTCTTGCCGACTTCGGTGAGCGTGCGGGCGGGCACGAGGGCCGTCGCGCCCTCATCGGATGCTCCGCCTCCTGCATCCCACGAGATCTCGCGCAGCGCGACCCGGTACCGGTCCGTCGCGACAAGGCTGAGTCGGTTCCCGGCCACTTCGAGCTGCACACCGGTGAGCACGGGCGTGACGTCATCGCGCGACGCCGCAAAGGCCACCTGCGAGATGGCCGTCGCGAACTCGTCGGCGGGGACCAGACCGGATTCACCGGTGACCTCCGGAATGGCCGGGTACTCGGCCACTGGCATGGATGCCAGCGTGAACTTCGCGGATCCGCAGGTCAGGAGGATGCCGCCGTCGTCGTCGACGCGGACGGTGATCGGTGCGTTCGGGAGCCGGTTGGCGATCTCGGAGAGGAGCCGGCCGTGCACGAGGATCGTTCCCGAATCTTCGACGGTGGCATCGATGCGCGTGCGCGCCGACGCTTCGTAGTCGAAGGCGGACAGCGAGAGCCCGTCGGCACTGGCTTCTATCAGGATGCCCGCGAGGATCGGCTGCGGGTTGCGTTGTGGCAGGAGCTTGACGACGAACGACACAGCCTCGCTGAACACATCGCGGTTGACTTCGAACCTCACGCGCGCTCCCTCGACATCCGGTTGGGCTCTCCCATGCTAGTGCCCTGCTGTCTTGTGACCTCAAGGGGTCTGTGTCGATACGCCGGAGCCGAGGCCAGCAACCCAAGGTCATCGAACCGGATTCATCTCAGGGAAGTATTCGTCATGGTGTTAACCCCTGTGGGAACTGTGGATGACTCACGCGATCCCTTGTGCCGCACGGAAACCACATTCGTGTCATTTGTGGATGGGCTGCGGAGGATGCGTGTGAGTGACCATCGTCCACGCCGCGGTCGCCGCGCATGTTCCACAGGAGCACGGGACCTCACTCACAGCTGGAGCGGTGGCGTCCACACTTATCCACAAGTTATCCACACTGTGGGGAACGCATATTTTGGGGCCGGTGAAGACTCACTGTCAAGTGAGAATCCATGAGCTTCCTATGAGCCCGCGGGTTGTGACACGGATGCCGGTGTCAGCGCCCGTTGCGGCCGAGCTGCGCCGTGATCTCGGAGACCTGGTTGTAGATCGAGCGGCGTTCCTTCATGAGGTCGCTGATCTTCTTGTACGCGTACATGACTGTCGTGTGATCGCGATTGCCGAAGAGCTGTCCGATCTTGGGGAGAGAGAGGCTTGTCCGCTCCCGGCACAGGTACATCGCGATCTGGCGCGCGGTAGCCACCGCCTGAGATCTACTCGATCCATAGAGGTCGTCGACCGACAGCTTGAAGTAGGCGGCGGTGGCCGCGATGATGTCGGTCGGTGAGACGACGTTGGCGTCATCCTGATCGATGATGTCGCGCAGCACGGTCTGGGCGAGGGAGATGTCCAGACTCGACCGGTTGAGGCTCGCGAACGCGGAGACCCGGATGAGGGCGCCTTCGAGCTCCCGGATGTTGGACGAGACGGCGGTGGCGATGTACTCGAGCACGTCGTCGGGAATGTGAAGACGCTCGCTCTGGGCCTTCTTGCGCAGAATCGCGATGCGGGTCTCGAGGTCAGGCGCCTGCACATCGGTGATCAGACCCCATTCGAACCGGCTTCGCATCCGGTCCTCGAACCCGGTGAGGTGCTTGGGCGGCACGTCGCTGGTGATCACGACCTGCTTGTCGTGGTCGTGCAACTGGTTGAACGTGTGGAAGAACGCCTCCTGCGTCTCCGCGCGCCCCTGCAGGAACTGGATGTCGTCGATGAGCAGGATGTCGACATCCCGGTACCGCGCCTGGAATGCCGCACCCCGGTTGTTGGCGATCGAGTTGATGAAGTCGTTCGTGAACTCCTCGCTCGAGACGTAGCGCACCTTGATACCGGCGTACAGGCTGATCGCGTAGTCACCGATCGCATGGAGGAGGTGCGTTTTCCCCAGCCCCGAATCGCCGTAGATGAAGAGGGGGTTGTACGCCTTGGCGGGAGCTTCCGCCACGGCGACGGCAGCCGCGTGCGCGAAGCGGTTGGACTGGCCGATGACGAAGTTGTCGAACGTGTACTTGGGATTCAGTCGTGTGTCTGTGCGCGACGAGGTCGTGGTCGTCTCGACCGTCTCGTCGCTGCTGCGGTGGACGGATGCTGTCGCCGGCGCGGCCAGGGGCATGACAGCGCTCATCTGGGACTCGGCGAGGTCGGGGTTGACCACGACACGGAACGCGGAGACGCTTTCACCGTTTCCGTCGTCGGCGTGCGCGAGAGCTTCGAGGATCGGTGCCCGCATCCGCTTGTTGATCTGCGCGGCGGTCAGCTCGTTCGGCACATCCAGGTAGAGCGTGCCACCCATGACTCCCTGCGCGACAGCGAGATTGAGAAACCCTTCGAGCTGCGGAGTGATCCGTTCGTCGGTGCGCAGGAACTCCAGCGCAGCCGTCCAGATCGGGACATCCGGAATCTCCTGGCTCGACATAGCCCCCCTCAGGCGTCAGCAGCGTCGGTGCGGCGAGCCCGTCCCCGGCTGTGGATAACTTTCGGAGCAACGGTAGTCAGCGGCATCCTTCAGCGCAAAATCAACTGTAGACGGGTGGGGCGTGTCGTCTCCAGGTGGTGGATGACGCTGGGGATAATGTGCGGGCACTGCCGGCCGGTTTGAGTTCGCGGCCCGCTCGACGTACCCTTAGTCGGTTGACTTGTGCCCTTGTGGCCGTCCCCGATTCATCGTCCCGGTGTGAGCATCCCGGCGACACCACATCCGGAAGTGATCTCATGAGCAAGCGTACGTTCCAGCCCAACAACCGCCGCCGCGCCAAGAAGCACGGCTTCCGTGCCCGCATGCGCACCCGCGCCGGCCGTGCCATTCTCTCGGCACGCCGCGCCAAGGGTCGCAGCGCGCTTTCGGCCTGACGTCACAGTGCTCGCGCGCGCGCACCGGATCACCCGGGGCGCGGACTATCGTTCCGTCGTCCGCCGGGGTCGCCGGTGTGTGGCTGCGCACATCATGAGCTACACGGCCGTGTCCGCGGATGCCGATCCCGTGCGGTTCGGCTTCATCGTGAGCAAGCAGGTCGGATCGGCCGTGACCCGCAATACGGTGCGCCGACGTCTCAAGGCGATCAGTGCCGGCCTCATCGATGAGATCCGCCCGGGCTCGCAGGTCGTCATCCGTGCATTGCCGGCGGCAGCGCGGGCCCCCTACGACGTTCTCGCCGACGATGTCGCACGGTGTCTCACGGGGGAAAAGCGATGAGCGAACTCCCCTCCTACGCCCTGGGTCAGGCACAACTGGATTCCGCAGATCTCGCGCGGGCGCTGCCACTGCTGCCTCGGAACACTGTTCTGGCCTTGCTGCATGGGTATCGCGCGACGATCTCCCACCTTTATGGCGACGTGTGCCGGTACTATCCGTCGTGCTCGGCCTACGCCGTGGGAGCCGTGCAACAGCACGGCGCTCTCAAGGGAGCGGTGCTCACGGCGGCGCGGCTGGGTAGGTGTCATCCGTGGGCGAAGGGTGGCGTCGATGATGTTCCGCCCCACGATCACTTCCGATTCGATCTCACCCGGCACGGGTTCGTCGTGCCACGCAGAAAGGACTGATCCTTGCTGGATCTCCTCACCAGTGCGACTCCCGCCCCGACCGAGCCGGCCGCGGGCGGTGGTTTCGACCTGTTCGGCATCATTCTGTGGCCGCTCAAGTGGGTCGTCGAGCTCGTCCTCGTCTTCTGGCACTGGCTGTTCACGGCGATCGGCATGCCGCCGGCCGAGGGCATCACCTGGGTGCTCTCGATCGTGGGCCTTGTCGTTGTGGTCCGCGCAGCGCTGATCCCGCTGTTCGTCAAGCAGATCAAGTCGCAGCGGAAGATGATGGAGATCGCGCCGGAGCTGCGCAAGATCCAGGACAAGTACCGCGGGAAGAAGGATCAGCTCTCTCGTGAAGCGATGAGCCGCGAGACGATGGGGCTGTACAAGAAGCACGGCACGAGCCCGGTGTCCGGGTGCCTGCCGTTGCTGGTGCAGATGCCGATCTTCTTCTCGCTGTACTCCGTGCTCAGCGACGTCTCCCGTCACGCGCAGGCAGGTATCGGCGGTGTCGGTCTCCTGAACGAAGAGCTGACGCAGCAGTTCTACGATGCGTCGCTGTTCGGAGTCGCCTCGCTCCACGAGACGCTCATCGATGCCTGGAACGCGGGCAACACCCCGGCCGTGATGATCCTCGTGGTTCTGGTCATCCTGATGATCGCCTCGCAGTTCTTCACGCAGCTGCAGATCATCTCGAAGAACCTCTCCCCCGAGGCGAAGACGGGCCAGGCATACCAGATGCAGCGCATCATGCTCTGGGTCCTCCCGTTTGCCTTCGTGTTCTCGGGCGTCTTCTTCCCCCTCGGCGTCGTGCTGTACTGGTTCACCAGCAACATCTGGACGATGGTTCAGCAGTTCATCGTCATCCGTGAGATGCCGACCCCGGGGTCCGAGGCGGCGAAACAGCGCGAGGAGCGGCTGGCTCGCAAGGGCAAGGCGATCGACTCGAGCGGCAAGATCGTTCCGATGGAGAAGTATCTCGCCGAGCAGCAGCGACTGCTCGAGGAGGCCGAGCGGGCGAAGGCTCAGGCCCCGAAGCGTGAACAGCCCATGAGTAAGCAGCGGGCGAAGAAGCAGGGCCAGCGGCCCGCCGGAGGGGCGAACCCTCGACCGCAGAATCCGCGACCCAAGGGCAGCGCGACCGGGGGCTCTTCGCCCTCCCCGGAATCGAACAAGTAGAAACACGAGGGTGGACATGACCACGACCCCCGACACCGCTTCCCCGCGGTCAGAAGCGAGCATCGAAGAGCTGGAGCAGGAAGGCGACGTCGCCGCCGACTTCCTCGAGGGCCTTCTGGATATCGCCGACATCGACGGTGACCTGGCGCTCGACGTCCGTAACGGTCGCGCCTATGTTTCGATCGAACAGGAAGCCGGCGATCGGTCCGGCGGGCTCGCGCTGCTGTCCGAACCGACGACGGTGCAGGCCTTGCAGGAGCTGACGCGCATCGCTGTTCAGAATCAGACGGGACGGTTCTCGCGGCTCATCCTGGACATCGGAGGTTCGCGGGACACGCGCCAGCGAGAACTCGATGCCCTGGTCGACCGCGCCGTCGCACGTCTCGAGGAGGGTGCGTCTCAGGCGTCCCTCCCCCCGATGTCGAGCTACGAGCGCAAGCTCATCCACGATCTGGTCGCAGAGCGAGGGCTCGTGTCCGAGTCATACGGCGAAGGCGCCGACCGCCACACCGTCATCCGCCGTGCCTGAGCGCCGCGCGTTTCACGTGAAACATCGATGACGACTCTCGAGCGCGAACCGGCGGTAGCTGCGTCCCTCTTCGGTGAGCACCTGGATCGTGCTCGATCGTTCACCGCTGCGCTGGCGGAGGAGGGTGAGACACGGGGCCTGATCGGTCCGCTCGAACTCCCGAGACTGTGGACACGGCACATCCTCAACAGTGTCATCGCCGCACCTCTCTTCCACGGCCGGGCAGCCGACATCGGATCGGGAGCGGGGCTTCCCGGGATCGTGTTGGCGATCGCTCGCCCGGATGTCGAATGGACACTCGTCGAGCCGATGGAGCGCCGGGTCGCGTGGTTGAACGAGCAGGCGCTGTCCCTGGGCCTCGACAACGTCACCGTCGTTCGGTCGCGCGCGGAGGAGTGGTCTCCCCAGGAACCGGTGGACGTGGTCACGGCGCGCGCCGTGAGCGCGCTGCGCACCCTCATCCCGATGACCGCGCCGCTGGTCCGGCCGGGAGGGGAGCTCGTGCTCTTCAAGGGTCGCGGCGCGGAGGCGGAGCTGGATGCCGCGCAGAAGCAGATCCGGCGGTTCGGCCTCACCGGGATTGAGGTCCTCACCCTCGGAGAGGGCGTCCTGGATGAATCGACCCGTGTGGTTCGAGCCGTTGTCCGAGCCTGAGGCGAACGTCACGACTCGCGTTTCACGTGAAACATGTGCCGCCGAGAGGTGTTCGCGCACCGAGCGCGTCGGACGCCGAGCATAGAGTGGAGAAGCCCTTGACCCGATCGGAGCGTTTCACGTGAAACACGACGAGGACCCCGCAACGGACTCGTTCTACGACACCCCGTTGGCACGCGAGCTCGCCGATCTCACGGCCCGGCGCCGCGCGCTCGATGCGATGCCCCTGCAGTACGACGGCAGGCGTCGCATCTTCACTGTGTCCAACCAGAAGGGCGGGGTCGGGAAGACGACGTCGACCGTGAACCTCGCCGCCGCGTTCGCTCACATGGGTGCGACGGTGCTGGTCATCGACCTCGACCCGCAGGGCAACGCATCCACGGCGTTGAGCATCCCGCATAACGCGGAGACACCCAGTGTCTACGACGTCCTCGTCGAGGAGCGTCCGTTGTCCCAGGTCGTCCAGCAGAGCCCCGAGTCCCCTCGGCTCTACTGCGCCCCCAGCACCATCCACCTTGCAGGTGCAGAGATCGAGCTGGTGTCGCTGGTCGCTCGCGAGCGCCGTCTACGGGCCGCACTCGAGAAGTACCTGTCGAAGAAGGGCGCGGACATCGACATCGTGCTGATCGACTGCCCGCCGTCGCTCGGACTCCTCACGATCAACGCCTTCACGGCTGCCGACGAGGTGCTCATCCCGATTCAGTGCGAGTACTACGCCCTTGAGGGTCTCAGTCAGCTCATGGGTACTGTCGGGATGATCCAGAAGCACCTCAATCCCACTCTGACACTGTCGACGATCCTGTTGACGATGTACGACGGACGCACGAGATTGTCGCAGCAGGTCGCCGACGAGGTCCGCGCCCATTTTCCGGAGCAGGTGCTGCGAACGGTCATCCCCCGGTCCGTGCGCATCTCGGAGGCGCCGAGTTTCGGGCAGACCGTCATCGCCTACGATGGGCAATCGGTCGGAGCTGTCGCCTATCGCGAAGCGGCCGTCGAGATCGTGCAGCGCGATGGTCGACCGGATGCCGAAGCTGCGGCATCCGACACGGGTGATGACGAGAAGGAGGCCTGATGGCCAAGAGGACGGGACTCGGGCGCGGAATCGGTGCCCTCATCCCCACCGCCGATCAGGGGGAGAGTCGTCCCGTCGACGTGTTCTTCCCTGAGGCGCCGCCCGCAGAAGACCTCGTGGCCGTGCCGGGCGCGCGGCTGATCCACATCGACCCGAACACGATCGTGCCCAATCCGCGCCAGCCGCGGACGAACTTCGATCCCGATGAACTGGCCGAACTCGTTCACAGTGTGCGTGAGTTCGGCGTGCTTCAGCCCGTCGTCGTGCGCGACCGGGGCGATGGCACGTATGAGCTCATCATGGGTGAGCGGCGCACGCGAGCTTCCCGTGAGGCGGGCCTTGCCTCCATCCCCGCGATCGTCCGGGAGACAGCTGATGAGCACCTGCTGCGCGACGCGCTGCTCGAGAACCTCCACCGCTCGCAACTCAACCCGCTAGAAGAGGCCTCCGCGTATCAGCAGCTGCTCGAGGACTTCGGGATCACGCAGGAGGAACTCGCCGGCCGTATCGGGAGATCCCGTCCGCAGATCAGCAACACCATTCGCCTGCTCAAGCTGCCCATTCCGGTGCAGCAGCGCGTAGCCGCGGGTGTCATCAGTGCCGGCCACGCGCGCGCGATCCTCTCCGTCGACGATGCGGACGCCATGGCACGCCTCGCCGACAAGATCGTCAATGAGGACCTGTCAGTGCGCGAAGCGGAGGCGGCCGCGAAGGGGGTCGCATCCGCCGGACGTAAGCCGGCGAAGCCGCAGGCCGGTAGCCGGCGCGGACAGCTCGACGATCTGGCGGAGCGTCTCGGTGACCGGCTCGATACGCGCGTGCGCATCACGCTGACAGCAAAGAAAGGCCAGATCAGCATAGATTTCGCGACAATCCAGGATCTCAACAGGATCCTGGCGGAGATGGGTGTCGACCGATTCGGATCGTGATCGTCCACATCGCACCGTGAGCGGGCCTCGGCGACGTACGCTGGAGGAATGACGCGCGAGAATTCGGCCCCGACCCGTCGGGCGAGCCTGGAGTTGCTCCGCGCGGAAGCCTCCGACGAGCTGTCCGTCCTGGTGGAGGAGCGCCTGCGTGCCGGCGAAGACCCGTGGGAGTTCATGGACGATCTGCCGACGGTCGATGAACTCGTGGTTCTGATGCTGCGCGCCGAGAACGTCCTCACGACGGGCCTGCCCTCGACCGGGACACGTCACTACCGGGTGCTGCGTCAGATCGCGTTGGACTATCCCCCGCTCACGCGCGCCGTCTGGCGCCTCCTGGGCTCCTCACGCCACCGCACCTGGGATTCCCTCCTGCCCGAGGTGCCCTGAACTCCTGGCCGGTGTCGCCACCACACCGGGCACAGAAAGACGGATGCCGCAGTTCCGAGGGAACCGCGGCATCCGTCTGTGGCGCGGACGCTCAGCCGATGAACTCGGCGAGGTCCTGTTCGAGAGCGTACTTCGGCTTGGCGCCGATGATGGTCGTCTTGACCTCGCCGCCCTGGAAGACCTTCATCGCCGGGATCGACGTGATCTGGTACTTCATCGCAAGGTCGGGGTTCTCGTCGACGTTGAGTTTGAGGATGGTGATCTTGTCGGGGTGCTCGGCCTGAATCTCGTCGAGCACGGGCGCGACCATGCGGCACGGGCCGCACCAGGCTGCCCAGAAGTCGACAAGAACGGGGCCGTCGGCCTGCAGGACATCCTGGTCCCAGGTGGCCGAGGTGGTGGCGGCGGCAGTCATGTGTTCTCCTTCGTCAAAGCGTTCACGTGTGGAAACGCGTCAGTATGGCGGATTGTTCCGGCCCGAATCCTGGCCCTCAGGCCAACGCTTCGTCGGGGATGTTGACGGGCTGTTCGGGTAGGGGGTCGGTGGTGTTTTCGAGGAGGGCTGCGAGGTAGTGTTCGACGTCGAGGGCGGCGACAGCTCCTGATCCCGCGGCGGTGACGGCTTGCCGGTAAGTGGGGTCGATGACGTCGCCGGCGGCGAACACGCCCGGGAGTGATGTCCGGGACGAGCGGCCGTCGAGGCGGATGGTGCCGTCGTCGGTGAGGTCGAGGACGCCGTGGACGAGGTGGGTGCGGGGGTCGTGACCGATCGCGACGAAGATCCCGTCGAGGGCGAGTTCGGATGTTTGGCCGGTGACGGTGTCGCGCAGGGTCACGCCGGTGACCTGGTCGCCGCCGGTGATGTCGATGATCTCGCTGTTGAAGACGAACTCGATCTTCTCGTTCCCGAAGGCGCGATCTTGCATGATCTTCGAGGCGCGCAGTTCGTCGCGGCGGTGGATGATGTACACCTTGGAGGCGAACTTGGTCAGGAAGGTGGCTTCTTCCATTGCGGAGTCTCCGCCGCCGACGACGGCGATGGTCCGCTCGCGGAAGAAGAACCCGTCGCAGGTCGCGCAGTACGACACGCCACGCCCGGAGTAGGTCTTCTCGCCCTCGATGCCGAGCTTGCGGGGAGCGGAGCCGGTCGCGAAGATCACCGCGTGGGCCTCGTGCACGGTGCCGGAGCCGAGTGTGACCGACTTCACCGCGCCGTCCAGCGACACTGACACGACGTCGTCGTACACGATCTCGGCGCCGAACTTTTCTGCCTGGGCCTGCATTTTCGCCATCAGGTCAGGGCCCATGATGCCGTCGGGGAAGCCGGGGAAGTTCTCCACCTCGGTGGTGTTCATCAGCTCTCCGCCGGCCTCGACAGAACTGGCGATCACCAGCGGCTGGTGCCCACCACGGGCTGCGTAGATCGCCGCCGTGTACCCGGCAGGGCCCGACCCGATGATGATGACATTGCGCATGAGCGACCCTTCGTTAAGGTTCTGGATGCCTCAACACATGGTATCTGCGGCGCATTCCCCCCCACCCGGGCGGGAGGGGGCGCGTTCACCGTCGAGAAGGGAAACGTTCACCGTCGAGCAACGAGCCGGCGAACGGTCTGCCATGCGGTTGTCAGTTCGGGGACCCGGAACAGTCCGAGGATGCCCACGTACACCACCAACGCGACGGTGCCGATGAGCGCCGACCCCAGGGCGCCGGTGAGCTGGTTCTCCACCATCCATCCGGTCTCGGCCCCCGAGAGCACGTACACACCCCAGCCGACCAGTCCCGCCGGCGCAGCAGCCGCGGCGAACACGGCCAGCGCCGGCATCCACTGTCGCATTCCGATACGAGAGAGGCGACGGCGCAGCATCCAGGTCGCAAGCCCGAGCTGCACGCAGACAGCGAGGGACTGCCCGAGCGCGATGCCGGCCGTCACGAACGCCGTCGGGAGCGAGAGCGCGAGCACCGCCGTGATCATTACGACACCGGCCTGGACGAGTGTGAAGAGGAAGGGGGTGCGGGTGTCGTTGTAGGAGTAGAAGACCCGGCCGATGACGAAGAGCACGGTCTGCGGGATGAGACCGACCAGAAACGCCAGCAGCACCCACGACGCGTCCACGGCCCCACCGGCGGTTGTCGTGAAGATGCGCGACGCGGGCACCGCGGCCGCAGCCAGCACGGCTGTGGAGATCACCATGAACAGCCCGAGAAGACGGATGCTGCGCGCGATGTCCGCACGCACGTCCTCGTCCCGGCCGGCTGCGGCGTGTTCACTCAGTTGCGTGAAGTAGGCGGTGCCGATCGAGAGGACGAACACCGAGAACGGCAGCATGTAGAGCAGCCAGGCATTGGCGGCGACCGTGGCCGCGGGGGCCTCACCAGAGACGACCGACATGACCTGGCTTTGGACGATGCCGGCGATCTGGCCCACGACGACCATGAGGAACGTCCATCCGGCCAGGCGCCCGATGTTGCGCAGACCGACGCCTCGCCACGCGAAGTCGGGGCGCAGGTGCAGGCCCGATCGCACCCAGAAGACCATGAGCACGGCGGCTTGGGCCACGATGCCGAAGGTCGCGGTGCCGGCGAGAACGGCGATCATGGTGGGCGTCCAGTCCGCGACCTCCGTGACGGGACCGCCGAAGAGCGCGATGAAGGCACCGAACCCCGCGATCGAGACGATGTTGTTGGCGATCGGAGCCCAGGTGAACGGACCGTAGACGCGCCGGGCGTTGAGGATCTCGCCGAGCAGCGCGTACAGCCCGTAGAAGAGCAGCTGCGGGATGCACCAGTACGCGAACGCCGTCGCGAGGGCCAACTGATCGGGGGTGAATCGTGAGGCGTACAGCTGCACGAGAAGGGGCGCGGCGACCGTGCCGACCGCGGTCGTGACGACGAGGGCGACGGTGCCGAGCGTGAACAGCTTGGAGATGAAAGCGCGGCCGCCGTCGGCGTGCGAGGCCGCCTGCACGATCTGGGGCACCACAACAGCCGTCAGCAGGCCCGTCGAGATGATCGCGTAGAGGTTGTTCGGAAGCTGATTGGCGACGGTGAAGGCGTCGGCTGCCCGGCTTCCCACAGCACCGACGGCGGCGACGAGCACGACCGAACGCAGAAAACCCGTGAGCCGGGACACGAGTGTGCCGGCGGCGATGAGGGTGCTCGCGCGCCCGATGGAACTCACGACTGCTCCTCCTGTGCCGCTGGCGCGTCGGCGTCAGGGCGGCGCCGAATCCGCCGGACCGTCCGAATGACGCCGATCGAGAGGAATGCCGCGGCGAGCACCGACAGCACGATCAGACCGATCGTCTCCCAGTCGGCTCGAACGTTCACCTCGAGCTGCTCGTCGGATCCGATCCGTACTCCCGTCGGGCTCGTCAGCCACAGCTCGACGTCGACGGTGCCGCTTCCCACTCGCGCCTTCACCGGAAGCGATGCGCGCGTGCTCTGCTCCGGGCCGATCGCCACAACGGTGTTCTCCGCCACCTCGAGGCGCAGATCGTTGCTGTGCGCGTGCAGGGTGACCGTGACCGGATACGGGAGGTCGTTGCGGATCCCCACCGGAATCTCGGCATCCGCCGCGACGAGCTGGATCGGGCTCGGCGGCAGGATCGCGACCGACGACAGCGTCGCCTGCGTCCTGTCGGCGTGGTCGGTGAGGGCATCGCGCCACTGCGCGTCTTGGCCTGTCCACCCGAGGCTCAGCAGCTGAAGGATCTCGGCACGTTCCACGCCCGTGAGAAGGGCCGGCTCGGCGATGACGCTCGCGAAGGCGTCGATGCGGCGTTCGCCCTCCAGCAGAGCGGGGATGGCATCCACACGCCTGGTCGAGAGGGGCTGATCGCCGACGGCGACCTCGCCCGGTGCGAGCCCGACGAGTGTCCCGAGCGTGAGGGGGCGGGCACCCGGGAAGGACTGGGCGGCGTCGATCGCCGCGCGAAGCGCCACGGCGGTCCGGTCCGGGTCGCGCTCGAGCGCGACGATCGTGGTTCCGCCCGTCACGGGCAGCTGTTCCAGGGCGGAGGCCTCGGCGATGGCTGCCGCGCGCAGGATGCTGTCGCTTGCCGACGCGGCGGCGGACAGCGCGGCGCTCAGTTCGGCATCCGCGATGAGCAGGCCCGCTCCGCCGGAGACGCCGCGCGCGGGCGCCGGGACACGGACAGCGTCGGTGGTGGTGAGGGTCAGCGCGCCGTTCGCTCCCAGCGCCGCCACGATCTCGGGCGTGACGGCCTCCGGCCACCAGATCGCCGCGGTCGCGCCGACGTCGAGGAGGTGGTCGAGCGTCGGCAGCCCGGATTCATCCGCGTCCGCCTCCGAGGCGGCCGGGGTCGCGGTGGTTGTGGGTGTCGGCGACGGGGGATCGGAATCGTCGCCCGTAAAGCCGGCAGGGTCGATGTAGGCGGCAAGCGAGGTCGGCGCCAGGGGTTGGATGCCGGCGGCCACCTGAGCGGCAGGGTCAGCGTCACCGAATTGCAGCGCGAATCGCGCGTTCGGAAGCGCCTCGAGTCTGGCCAGCCAGTCGCGAGCGCTCGCCGGCGCCGTGCTGCCCAGGACGCGGATCGCGGCGGGGATCGCGGGATCGATCCCGAGGATCGCGTCAGTGCCCTGCACTCCCGTGAGCGCCGCGGTCAGTGATCCGTCCTCGGCCGTGAGCCCGGCCAACTGGTCGGCACTGAGCAGACCTCGACCGGTCGCGGGGGCTGTGAGGGGGACGATGACCGCGACATCCGTGGTCGCTGCGGCGGGGACGACGAAAACGGATGCCGATCGCAGCGTGAGCCCCGTCGAGGTCACCGTTGCCAGCACGGGGTACACGCCGGGCACCCGGTCGGTGAGCACGGGATCATCCGCTGCCACGCGCACGATCGCGTTCACGCGCTCGCCGGGGGCAGCCCCGTCGAGCGACGCCGTGCCGACGACGGTCGGGGCTCGCTGTCCCGAGGGGGATCTGAGCCAATCGTCGATCTCGGCCCGGGTCGACAGCGGATCGGTGCCCACCGAGACGGTGGCCGCTGCCGCCGTCAGCGGCGAAGTTCCCGCGTCAAGTCCGATCGAGACCGCCAGCGAGTCGCCGGGCGAGACGATTCCGCCGGCCAGCGGCGCCGCCACCAGCTGCGGGTCGGTGGCTGTCGGGCTCGGTGTCGGTGTCGTGGCCGCCGCCGCAGGTGCCGCACCCGACGCGAGCGCCGACGAGGCCACGAGCACCGCGATCCCGAGGGCGGCTGCCATCCGTTGCACCAGACCGACGAGCCCGGTGCGAGGGCGCGGTGCACGACGGCCGTTGGGCACGGATGCGGGGACTGGGGTGGGCGCGGTCATGTCGTGTCGCGGGACGACCGCTGATCGTGCGGATCCCGCCGGAATTCTACGGTCCGCGCCTTCGAGCATCCCGCAGGCCGTCCGCGCTTGAATGGATCCGTGACGATGCCCCTTCATCCGGATCCTGTGATCTGCGCCGCCCTGGCCGCCGACCTGACCGCCGCCGGCTTCACGGCACCGGCCCTCCGGGAGGCGTGGGGGACGGCCGGTGATGACGCGATCGGACGGGGCCTGCGGGCCCCGGCACTGCGGGCGCTGGGTCACCGTGACGACCCGCTCGCGATCCTCGCGCGCCTGCTCGGACTCGGGGTGACGCAACCGATCGGCGCCGTGGACGCAGCTCTGCCGCGCGCAGGCGCCGCGGGGCTGGTCGCCTTGGGCCTGGCCGACGCGAACGCCGGGGCGGTCGTCCCCCGGGCGCTCGTGCGCCCGCAGGAGTGGGACGATGGCGCGGATGCCGAGACCGGTCAGTGGTGGATCGCGAGCGACCTCGACGAAGCAGCCCTGGGCGCCGCGCTGCCCACCGACCACGTCCTCGGGGTCGGCGGAGCCTCCCTCACCCTCGCCGGTCTGCAGCTGCCGACCCGCGCCCATCGAGTACTGGATCTCGGCACCGGATGCGGCATCCAGGCGCTGCGGGCCCGCCGGTACGCCGACGAGGTCGTCGCGACCGACATCTCTCCGCGCGCACTCGGTTTCGCGCGGCTGACCGCCGCGCTCAATGGCGTCGACGGGATCGACGTGCGTCGCGGCAGCCTCTTCGACCCGGTCGCCGGTGAGCGCTTCGACCGCGTCGTCTCGAACCCGCCGTTCGTGATCACCCCCCGTGGGGCGACGGCGGAGGGCGTTTCAGCGCCCGCCTACGAATACCGTGACGGCGGTGCGGTCGGTGACGACCTCGTGAGGCAGGTCGTCTCGGGTGTGGCGGACGTGCTCGCAGAGGGCGGCACCGCGCAGTTGCTCGGCAACTGGGAGTACCGGGAAGGCAGCGACGGGCTCGCACGCGTGCGTGAGTGGGTGGAGTCGGCATCCGTCCCGATGGATGCGTGGATCATCGAGCGGGAGATCCTCACGCCGCTGGACTACGCCATGTTGTGGGTGCGCGATGGCGGAATGCAGCCCGGTTCACCGGACTACAGCGCTCTCATCGACCTGTGGCTGCAGGACTTCGCGGCACGCGGGGTGACCGGCATCGGCTTCGGGTACGTCCTGCTGCGGCGCCCCGGCCCGGGCACGTCACCGCTCGCTCGCTACGAACGCGTGAGCTCGCCCGCTCCGCAGGACGGCCTCGGGGCGGACCTGGCCCGCGCGCTTGCGGTGCATGATCGCCTGGGTCCCCGTGACGACATGGCGCTGGCGGCATCCGTCTTCACGACCGCGCCCGATGTCACCGAAGCGCGCCACTTCGTGCCCGGCGCCGAGGATCCCACGGTTATCGAGCTGCGTCAGGGCCGGGGTTTCGGTCGGACGCTCGGCGCCGACCCCGGGCTCGCGGCGCTGGTGGGCGCGTGCGACGGCGACCTTCCGGTGGGGGTGCTCATCGACGCGATCGCCGAACTGCTCGAGGTGGATGCTGCCGCCCTCCGCGCCGACCTGCTGCCGCGGGTGCGCGAGCTGGCGTTCCTCGGTTTCCTCGACCCCCTCGACTGAGCCCGGCCGCGCGATATCCGCCCGGGACCGGGAGCGCTGCGGTGTGCTCTTGTGGGGCCGGGAGCGCAGCGGACTCACCAGACGACCGGTGCCTGAGCAGCGGACGAGCGAACCGCCGGAGGTAGGCTCGAATCCATGCTGAACATGGCGGAGGGTGTCGCGCGCCTGGGCGCTCTTGCCGCCTCTCCCGTGGTCGCGACCGTCGCTGCGGCGTTCGAGGCCGCGGGGTTCGAACTCGCGATCGTCGGCGGCCCTGTCCGCGACGCGCTGCTGGGCAGAACCACCCACGACCTCGACCTCACGACCAACGCCCGACCCGACGACATCCTGCGCATCGTTGCTCCGCTGAGCACCGCGCACTGGGACATCGGGCGAGACTTCGGCACCATCGGGGCGCGTATCCCCGTGCCGGGCGGCGGGTCGGAGCAGGTTGAGATCACGACCTATCGGGCCGACAGCTACGACGGCATCACCCGCAAACCGACGGTCGAGTTCGGCGACACCCTCGAGGGCGATCTCGTGCGCCGCGACTTCACGGTCAACGCGATGGCGCTCAGGGTGCCTTCGCAGAAGCTCGTCGATCCCTCCGGCGGGGTCGAGGACCTCCTCGCGCAGCGGCTGCGCACCCCCGCTGACCCGGACGTGAGCTTCGGAGACGACCCGCTTCGGATGCTGCGTGCGGCGCGGTTCGCGTCACAGCTCTCCTTCGACGTCGATGCTGACACCGTCTCGGCGATGCACCGCCTGCGCGAGAGCCTGCGGATCGTGAGCGCGGAGCGTATTCACGGCGAGCTCGTGCGACTGATGCAGACGGAGGACCCGTTGCGCGGCATCCGGCTGCTCGTCGAGACGGGGCTCATGGAGCAGTTCCTGCCCGAGGTGCCTGCGTTGCGGCTGGAGATCGACGAGCACCACCACCACAAGGACGTCTACGAGCACTCGCTGACGGTCGTGCGCCAGGCGATCGAGCTCGAGCACGAACGGCATCCGGGTTCCGCTCCCGACGTGCCCCTGCGTCTGGCAGCGCTGCTGCACGATATCGGCAAGCCCGCCACTCGTCGCCTCGAGCCCGGAGGCGGGGTGACGTTCCATCACCACGACATCAAGGGCGCACGGATGGCGCGTAAGCGCCTGAAGGAGCTGAGGTTCGACGCGGCGACGATCGACACCGTGACAAAGCTCATCGAACTGCACCTGCGCTTCTTCGGGTACGCCGAAGGCGCGTGGACCGACTCCGCGGTGCGGCGGTACGTGCGCGACGCGGGCGACGAGCTCGAGCGCCTGCATATTCTGACGCGCGCGGATGTCACGACGCGCAACAAGCGCAAGGCCGCGCGCCTGGCATCCGCCTACGACGACATCGAGCGACGGATCGCGGAGCTCGCGGCGCAGGAGGAGCTCGAGGCGATGCGTCCCGAGCTCGACGGGAACCGCATCCAGGAGGTGCTCGGCATCCCTCCGGGCCGCGAGGTCGGCGAGGCGTACCGGTTCCTGCTCGACCTGCGGCTGGACGAGGGCGTGCTCGGGGAAGCCGAGGCCGAGCGCCGACTTCTCGCGTGGTGGGCCGCGCGCGACTGACCCGCCCGGGGCCCCGTTGAGCCCCTACCCCCGCGCCCTGCCCCGGGCTCGATTGCCGCAACACGCCGTTGCGTGGCAGCGCGCTCCGCGGTTTCGGGCAACCGAACGGGTCGTGACGCTCGTGTCCCCCTGCTCGGTTGCCGCAACACGCCGCGCGCACAGAGGAGGGCACGGCGTGTCGGGGCAAGCGAAGCCGGTGGAGCCGGCGCAGTCGGGTGTGCCGTCAGGGGACGATCACGGCCCGGCCCTGCACGGCGCCCTCGTGCAGGCGCTGGTACGCCTCAACGGCCTGGTCGAAACCGTACCGCTCGACGTGCACACCGATCGCTCCCGCACGAGCGAGATCCAGGACTTCGAGCAGCTCGGGGCGCGTTCCCCAGTAGGGAGCGCGCACCGCCGCTCCGAAGGGCGTCGAGAAGAACCCCGTCGGGAGGGTTCCGCCGCCGATCCCGACGATGTGGACGAACCCGTCGGCGGCGATGGTCTCGCGGGCCAGGTCGATGGTGGGCTGGATGCCGACGAAGTCGAACACCGCCACCGCACCTTCTCCGCCGGTGAGTTCACGGATGCGGGAGACAGCGCCCTCGTCGGAACGAAGCGTGTGATGAGCGCCGACCTTGCGTGCCAGCTCGAGCTTGTCGTCGGAGACGTCGGCGGCGATGACTGTCGCGGCTGTCGTGGCGCGGAGAATCTGGATGCCGAGGTGGCCCAGGCCGCCGACGCCGATCACGAGGGCGGTCGTGCCCGGGGTGAGCTTGTCGCGCACGGCAGCGATCGCGTGGTACGGCGTGAGACCCGCATCCGTGAGAGACGCTGACTCCACAGGGTCGAGATCGCCGAGCGGGGCAAGATGACGCTTGTCGTCGACGATCACGTACTCCGCCATGGCGCCCGGGGCGCCGAGTCCCGGAGGCGCGATGCCCAGTTCGGCCGCGTGGGGGCAGTAGTTCTCCTTGCCCTGTGCGCAGGCGTGACACAGGCCGCATCCCCAGGGACCGTAGATCGCATAGCGTTCCCCGACCTGCACCCCCTCGACACCGTCGCCGAGCATGTCGACCTCGCCGACGCCCTCGTGTCCGAGGGTCAGCGGAAGCGGGTACGTGTATTGCTCCTCGGGAAGCTCCATCAGGAACCAGTCCGAGTGGCACAGGCCCGCCGCGAGAACCTTGAGCCTGATCTCCCCAGGGCCGGGCTCCGGGGTCTCGATGTCGACGACCTCCGGTCCCTTGCCGATCTCGCGATATTGCACAGCCTTCATCGGGCACTCCCTTCGGTGAATGGTTCGGGCGCGAGCGTTCCGCCCGCATGACCACTGTCCGCCGGACCGGAGGGGAAGGCAAGGCTCTTGACGAGACCAGGCCGGCGGTTCACCCGGCGACCCGGGTCGGCAGGTCCGTCAGCCCAGGTGGAGCGCGAGGGCGACGGCGTCGCCCGCGAGCGCCGCCGAGGTGTCGGCGTCGCGCATCCAGAGCGGAACCGCACGGGTCGGGATGCCGGCCCGTGTCAGCCCGTCGACGGATGCCGCGTCTTCCACGGCGAGCAGCCAGCCGTCCAGAAGGCCGTCGGCGCTCCGCGCACCGTAGTGGCGGGCGATGGCGGCAGCATCCGTCTGCACGCCGATCGCGGCGAGGCAGGCGTCGGCCATTCCGCGCACGACCCGGCCGCCGATGACCGGCGAGATACCGACGAGGGGCGCGGATGCCGACCGCAGCGCCTCGCGCATCCCGGGGACGGCGAGGACCGGCCCGAGGGAGACGACGGGGTTCGAGGGGGCCAGAAGCAGGACGTCGGCGCCGGCAATGGCCTCGATCGCCCCGGCCGAGGGCTGGGCCGACGCGACCCCGGTGTTCTCGAAGCCGGTCGCGGGAAGGCTCGCGCGATATCGGGTCCACCACTCCTGGAAGTGCATCAGCTGTCCGTCGACCGTGCGGACGTGGGTGTCGACCTCGGTTTCGGTCGCCGGCACGAGCGTGACCCCGAGCGGCCAGCGGGCGCCGAGTCGGCGGTAGACCTCGCTCAGTGGGGTGCCCTCGCGCAGCCACGCCGTGCGCGCGATGTGCACGCCGAGGTCGAGGTCGCCGAGGGTGAACCACTCGGGCGTCACCCCCCACGCCTGCAGTTCGGCCGCGACCCGCTCCGTCTCATCGCGCCGCCCCCACCCGCGCTGCTGATCGTTCTGGTCGCTCAGCGCGTACAGCAGGGAATCGTGATCCGGGGCGATCCGCAGACCCGCGAGCCACCAGTCGTCGCCCGTGTTGACGACCACACGGATGTCGTGAGCCGCGTCCTCGGGAAGGCCCCGCGCCGCGGCATCCCGACGCGCCCACTCCCGGACGCCGAGCACGAAGCGCGCCCCGCCGACACCACCTGAGAGCACCGTGATCCGCACGGGGCCACGCTACCCGGCGACAGCGCGCCGCGCCGCGCCTACACTGGACCGCACCGGCGGGGGCGCTGAACCCGCCGTCGACGATCAGCGCCGATCGGAGTCCGAATGCCCTCCCCGTGGTCCGCAGCGTCCGGTGCCACCCCCGACGCCTCGAAGCTCATCATCGAGCGCGCCCGCGAGGAGTTCGTGCTCGGGAACGAGAACGACGCGAGAGTGGGCGACGTGCGGGGCGTGGTGCGCGAGAGTTGGCGACGTTCGCGCGACGGGCGGGTCGGGCTCGAGGGACTGCCGCCGTTGGCGTTGACCGCCGAGGAACTCGAGGCGCTGCGGGCTCAGCATCCGCTCGGCTCGGTCATGGACATGATCCGCGGGCTGCTGATCCCCGGTGCGGCCGACGATTCGGGAGTCATCGTCGCGGTCGGCGATGCGGCGGGACGACTGCTGTGGGTCGAGGGCGACCGCACACTTCGATCGCTGACCGGCGAGATGGGGTTCGTTCCGGGCGCCGATTGGTCCGAGAGGGCCGTCGGCACCGCGGCTCCCGGAACCGCGCTGGCCCTCGACCGCTCGGTGCAGATCCGCGGCGCCGAACACTTCAACCGCCTCGTTCAGCCGTGGTCGTGCACTGCGGCGCCCGTGCACGACCCCGAGACCCGCAAGCTCCTCGGTGTCATCGACGTCACCGGCGGCGATCCGGCGGCATCCGCTCAGGCGCAGCTCCTGGTGGACGCGACAGCCCGTGCCGTCGAGGGTGAGCTGCTGCTCGCGCGCCTGCGCAACCGGGCGTCGGGTCCGGGCACGGGCTCCGTCGAGAGCCGGACGGATGCCGAGACCCGCCGGCCGCGGCGCACGCGCGCGGCGCCAGCATCCGTCGTCGCGACGCTGCGGGTGCTCGGTCGCGACCGCGCGCTTCTCGAGACGCTCTCGGACGGACACCTGCGCGTGAACGAGCTCACCACCCGCCACGCCGAGATCCTGCTGTGTCTGGCGACGCACCGGCAGGGGGTGTCGGCCGAGCATCTGGGTGAGCTCGTGTACGGGGATCCGGATGCGAGCACGACGCTCCGTGCCGAGATGGTGCGGTTGCGGAAGACCCTCGAGAGGATCGCGCCGTCCCTCGCGCCCGAGTCCCGCCCCTATCGCCTGACCACGCCTCTCGAGACCGACGCGCACCAGGTCCTCTCCCTCCTCGACCGCGGTGCTCATCGCGTGGCGCTCGCCGCCTACCGCGGCGACGTGCTTCCTGACTCGGCAGCGCCCGGGGTCGAGGAGTTCCGCGACACCGTTCGGGTGACGCTGCGCGAAGCGCTGATGGCCGAGGCGAGTCTGGATGTGTTGCTCGCCTTCGCCGACACGGATGCCGGAGCCGACGACGTCGAGGTGCTTCGGCTGTGCCTATCGATGCTGCCGGCGCGTTCCCCCAAGCGGTCCGGTCTGGTCGCCCGGCTCGAGCGGCTCGCCCGAACCGATTCCTGACCCTCGTCGTCGCGTCGCACTGCCGGCCGTGGCGGCGTGGGGCCGGCATCCGTTTCACGTGCAACGGATGCCGAGAGCAGCGCGCAACCGAATGCAACGTTGCCTCGCCTACCGTCGACCCATCGCGACGACGGCCGTCGCGACGCAGTCGAAGGAGACTCACCATGACCATCGTCGAAGAGGGCGTCTCGAGCGTCTATGCCGCGCCCGGCGAGCGCGGGTCCGTCGCCCAGTACCGCCCCCGCTACGGCCACTACATCGGCGGCGAGTTCGTCGAACCGATCAAGGGCCAGTACTTCGAGAACATCACCCCCGTCACCGGCAAGCCGTTCTGCGAGGTCGGCCGGGGCACCAGCGAAGACATCGACCGGGCCGTGGATGTCGCGTGGAAGGCGTTCCAGAGCTGGAAGCGCACGACCCCGGCCGAGCGGGCCGTGATCCTCAACAAGATCGCCGACCGCATGGAGGCGAACCTGGAGGCCATCGCCGTCGCCGAGACCTGGGAGAACGGCAAGCCGGTCCGTGAGACGCTCGCCGCCGACATCCCGCTCGCGATCGATCACTTCCGCTACTTCGCCGGCGTGCTGCGCGCGCAGGAAGGCTCGCTCAGCCAGATCGACGAAGACACCGTCGCCTACCACTTCAATGAGCCGCTCGGGGTCGTCGGGCAGATCATCCCGTGGAACTTCCCCATCCTCATGGCGACGTGGAAGCTCGCTCCGGCGCTCGCGGCCGGCAACTGTGTCGTCCTCAAGCCGGCGGAGCAGACTCCCGCGTCGATCCTGTATCTGTTCGACCTCATCGGCGACCTGCTCCCGGCGGGCGTCGTCAACATCGTCAACGGCTTCGGCATCGAGGCCGGCGCACCGCTCGCGCAGCACAAGGGGATCCGCAAGGTCGCCTTCACGGGAGAGACCACGACCGGGCGCCTCATCATGCAGTACGCCTCGCAGAACCTCATCCCGGTCACCCTCGAGCTCGGAGGCAAGAGCGCCAACGTGTTCTTCGAGGATGTCGCCCGCGTCCGTCACGACGACTACTACGACAAGGCGCTCGAGGGCTTCACGTTCTTCGCGCTCAACCAGGGCGAGGTGTGCACCTGCCCCTCGCGCGCCCTCATCCAGCGCTCGATCTACGACGAGTTCCTCGGCGACGGGCTTGAGCGCGTCGGCAAGATCATCCAGGGCAACCCGCTGGACCCCGCGACCATGATCGGCGCGCAGGCCTCGAACGATCAGCTCGAGAAGATCCTGTCGTACATCCAGATCGGCAAGGACGGCGGCGCCAAGCTCCTCGCCGGTGGCGAGCGCGTCGACCTGGGCGGCGAGCTCAGCGGCGGCTACTACGTCGCCCCGACCGTGTTCGAGGGCACGAACGACATGCGGATCTTCCAGGAGGAGATCTTCGGGCCGGTCGTGTCGGTCACGTCCTTCGACGGGTTCGATGACGCCATCCACATCGCCAACGACACCCTCTACGGGCTGGGTGCCGGGGTGTGGAGCCGGTCGGGCGATACCGCCTACCGCGCCGGACGAGCCATCGAGGCCGGCCGCGTGTGGACGAACACGTACCACCAGTACCCGGCGCACGCCGCCTTCGGTGGCTACAAGCAGTCGGGCATCGGCCGCGAGAACCACCTGAAGATGCTCGATCACTACCAGCAGACCAAGAACCTCCTGGTCTCGTACGCCGAAGGGCCCATGGGCTTCTTCTAAGCCGGACACGAGTCGTGAGACGGGACCTCGCGCGACGGACGGAGGTGAGTCTGTCGCGCGAGGTTACGTTTCACGCGCGTGGGCTGGTCGGGACAGACAAGGGAGAGGAGACACCATGGTCAGTATCGGAATCTACGAACGGGTCGACGTCACCGACGAGGCCGCCGCGCTACTGCGCGAGCTCGCGGACCAGCACGGCCCGCTCATGTTCCACCAGTCGGGCGGATGCTGCGACGGGAGCGCGCCCATGTGCTACCCGGTCGGGATGTTCATGACCGGGCCGAGCGACGTGAAGCTCGGCATCCTCGAGGTGGACGGCATCGACCCGATCGACTTCTTCATGTCGCAGTCGCAGTTCGAGTACTGGAAGTACACGCACCTCACGGTCGATGTGGTGGCGGGTCGTGGTGCCGGCTTCAGCGTCGAGAGTCCGACGGGGATGCGGTTCATCATCCGGTCACGGATGCTCAACGAGGCCGAACTGGACTACTTCGGCCTCGGCCCCACCCCGTAGCTCCGCGGCCGGCTGCATCCACCGAGCCCCGCTGTCGTCTCAGCCAGAGCGCAGCGGGGTTCGGGGTGGGTAGTACGGTGTCGGCATGACGGATGCCGAGCCTCGCGCCACCGAGGAATCGAACGCCAACGACGAACTGCCGTCGGCGGAGCGCCTGAAGGCGTTCACCGACGCCGTCGTCGCCATCGCGATGACGCTGCTGATCCTTCCGCTCATGGACAGCGTCACGGACGCAGACGAGACCAGCACCGCTGCCTGGCTGGCGCAGGAGTGGCCGAGTCTGCTCACGTTCATGCTCAGCTTCGTGCTCATCGCGAACTTCTGGCTCACGCACCATCGGATGTTCGCCCGGGTCGAGCGCGTCGATCAGGGCCTGCTGTGGCTGACGATCCTGTGGATGTTCACCATCGTCTGGCTCCCGGTGGCCACCGCGATCACGAGCACCTTCGACGCAGACCCGATCGAGAAGCTCGTCTACGTCGGCTCGCTCGTCTTGACCAGCCTCGTTCTCACCCTCACCAGGATCTACCTGATTCGGCACCCGAAACTGCACCACGAGAAGCCGCAGCTGCTGTCCGAGGGGCTGGTCGTCGGCATCATCATCACCTCGCTGTTCGCGCTCTCGCTCCTGGTGATGCTCGCGATCCCCTCGCTCAACTACTGGGCGCTGTTCCTGCTCTTCCTCACGTGGCCGCTGCATTCGGCGATCATGCGTGCGCGGGGGCGGGTGCCCGGCCCCCGCGCATAGCCCGGAGCGCGGAATTCGCGCGGTTGGGCGCCGGATGCCGCATCCGATACACTGTGAAGGTTGTCCGGCATCCGCTCCCGCGGAATCCGTCCGGGCACGTGCACACACCCTCCTGCTGTCGGGAAATGCCCGACAGCCGTTCTAGTCCGAAGGAGGTGGGTCAGTGACGCACACACACCAGTACGAACTCATGGTGATCATCAACCCTGAGATCGACGAGCGCCAGGTCCCCACGACCCTCGACAAGTTCCTCGCGGTCATCACAAACGATGGTGGCTCGATCGACAACGTCGATGTCTGGGGCCGCCGCCGGCTCGCATACGAGATCCAGAAGAAGACCGAAGGCATCTACGCCGTCGTCAACTTCACCTCGACCAGCGACGCCGCGCAGGAGCTCGACCGCCAGCTCAAGCTGAACGAGCAGATCATGCGCACGAAGGTGCTGCGCGCCGAAGAGGCCATCGCCATGGTCGCCTCCGAAGCGAAGCGCGCCGAGGAGAAGGCCGCTCGCAAGGCTGCCGCTCCCGCTCGTGCCCGCCGCACCGAGACCGCTGACGCGAAGGCCTGACGATCATGGCCGGCGAAACCGTCATCACCGTTGTGGGCAACCTCACGGCTGACCCCGAACTGCGGTACACGCAGAACGGGCTCCCGGTCGCGAACTTCACGATCGCATCCACGCCGCGCACTTTCGACCGTCAAGCCAACGAGTGGAAGGACGGCGAAGCGCTGTTCCTCCGCGCAAGCGTCTGGCGCGACTTCGCTGAGCACGTCGCCGGCTCGCTGACGAAGGGTGCCCGGGTCATCGCGACCGGCCGCCTCAAGCAGCGCAGCTACCAGGACCGCGAAGGCAACAACCGCACCTCCATCGAGCTCGAGGTCGACGAGATCGGCCCGTCGCTGCGCTACGCGACCGCACAGGTCACTCGCGCCGCGAGCGGCGGCGGAGGCGGCGGTCAGTCCCGCGCCCAGGTCGCGGACGAGCCCTGGTCGACGCCCGGCTCGTCGAACGCCGACGCGTGGGCAGCCCCCGGCACCTACGGCGACGACACTCCGTTTTGAGTCGATTCGGATCATGGCCGCGCAGCGGCGGTGATGCGAAGCCGACTCAAGGTTGAGCGAGCGCCGCAGGCGCAAGTCGAAACCCACATTCCCGGATGCCGCGGCATCCGTTTCACACGTAAGGAAAACCCATGGCTGGAAAGTCAAGCGGCGATCGCCGCAAGCCGCGCAAGGGCGGCAAGCCGGTTGCCCCGGCAAAGGCAATCCGGGTCGGCGTCATCGACTACAAAGATGTCGCCACCCTCCGCAAGTTCATCTCGGAGCGCGGCAAGATCCGCGCCCGTCGTATCACCGGTGTCTCGGTGCAGGAGCAGCGTCTGATCGCCCGTGCGATCAAGAACGCGCGCGAAATGGCGCTCCTGCCCTACGCCGGCGCTGGCCGCTAAGGAGTCCCCATGTCGAAGCTCATTCTCACGAACGAGGTCGCCGGGCTCGGAAGCGCCGGTGACGTTGTCGAGGTCAAGGACGGGTACGCCCGCAACTACCTCATCCCGCAGGGATTCGCCGTGGCCTGGAGCCGCGGTGGCGAGAAGCAGGTCGCCTCGATCCGCGCAGCCCGCGAGGCCCGCGCGATCCACGACCACGAAGAGGCCGTTGCGCTCAAGCAGAACCTGGAGTCCAACAAGGTCAAGCTCGCCATCAAGGCAGGCTCGGAGGGTCGCCTCTTCGGCTCGGTCAAGCCCGCCGATGTCGCGGATGCCGTCAAGGCCGCCGGATTCGGCGACCTCGACAAGCGCAAGATCCACATCACGACGCCGATCAAGTCGCTGGGTGAGCACGAGGCCACGATTCGTCTGCGCGACGACGTGACCGCCGTGATCACGCTGCAGGTCGTCGCCGCCAAGTAATCGCGAGACGCCCCGAAGGGCGGATGCCGCAGGCTGAAAAGTCTGCAGCATCCGCCCTTCATTTGTTGTGATGTCGCGGGTGGTTTTGTGCTCCTGGGCTTGCACGTTCGGTTGCCGCCTGATAGGCGAATTCTGTGCCGCTTGTACACAGCGAGAGACAGCACAGACAACCTTCAACGCCAGGTTCAACCACAACCTTGTCCACAACGTGTGGGGAAGTAAAACTCCAGGTCAGATGCCCTTTCTTCTGATTGGATCTGTGATCTCACAACCTTTGTCCACAGGCACTGCTCACAAGCACAGCGGCGTTTCCCGCAGGTTCTACACAGAGTTATCCACAGGCGGTGTTGCGGGTGTCGGAACCCGTCCATAGCGTTGTGCTGGCCGGTGGCGAGGCGCTCCGGATTCAGCGTCGAAACCAGCGCCTCAACAGCTGCGGAAGAGGCGTTCTACCGCACCCGCGGATGGCACAGCCACGGTGCAGTACAGCCACACGGTGCAGCACGAACAGCGAAGGGGGATACATGTCGATTGCGGACATTTCGGAGGATCGGCTCGGCGGACCCCGCGAGCACGAACGCACTCCGCCGCACGACATCCTCGCCGAGCAGAGCGCCCTCGGCGGCATGCTGCTGTCGAAGGATGCCGTCGCCGATGTCATCGAGACGCTGCGCGGCGCTGACTTCTACATCCCCAAGCACGAGCTGATCTTCGAGGCGATCCTCACGCTCTATTCGCACGGTGAGCCGACGGATGTCATCACCGTCACCGACGAGCTCATCAAGACGGGCGAACTGCAGCGCGCCGGCGGCGCCGACTACCTGCACACGCTCACCTCGATCGTCCCGACCGCTGCCAACGCCGCCTACTACGCGTCGATCGTGGCAGAGCGCGCGCTGTTGCGGCGTCTCGTCGAGGCGGGCACCCGCATCGTGCAGATGGGATACGCGGGTCAGGGCGAAGCCCTCGACCTCGTCAACAGTGCGCAGGCCGAGATCTACTCCGTCACCGGCGCCGAGGCCGCCGAAGATTATGTGCCGCTCGAGACCGCCGTTGACGCAGCGCTCGAAGAGATCGAGGCGGCCCGGGGCCGCGATGGCAAGATGACCGGCATCCCGACGGGCTTCAGTGGTCTCGATCAGCTCACGAACGGGCTGCACCCGGGGCAGATGATTATCATCGCCGCCCGTCCCGCGATGGGTAAGTCGACGCTCGCGCTCGATTTCGCACGGGCTGCGGCGATCAAGAACAACATGCCGACGATCTTCTTCTCGCTCGAAATGGGTCGCAGCGAGATCGCGATGCGCCTCATGAGTGCCGAGGGTGCCGTGCCGCTGCAGAACATGCGCAAGGGCACGCTCGACTCCCGGGACTGGACGACGATCGCCGCCACCCGCGGCCGCATCAACGAGGCACCGCTCTACATCGACGACAGCCCCAACATGACCCTCGTCGAGATCCGCGCGAAGTGCCGCCGGCTCAAGCAGCGCGCGGGCCTGAAGATGGTTGTCATCGACTACCTGCAGCTCATGACAAGCGGCAAGCGCGTCGAGTCGCGCCAGCAGGAAGTTTCGGAGTTCTCCCGTGCACTGAAGCTCCTCGCGAAGGAACTCGGGGTTCCGGTTATAGCCCTGTCGCAGCTGAACCGTGGTCCCGAGCAGCGTGCCGACAAGAAGCCGGCGCTGTCAGACCTGCGTGAGTCGGGCTCGATCGAGCAGGATGCCGACATGGTCGTGCTGCTGCACCGCGAGGCCGCGTACGAGAAGGACTCACCCCGCGCGGGCGAAGCCGACCTCATCGTCGCCAAGCACCGTAACGGCCCCACCGACACGATCACCGTCGCCTTCCAGGGCCACTACTCACGATTCGCCGACATGGCCCCCGGCGACTTCGGGTGATGCAGCTCTGCTGAGGATCGTCGCGGCCGTCCCGCGGGTCGATCGTTACCCTTGGTCTATGGGCGCGGACTGGATCGAACACCGCCGCTCCGAAGACGGAGAGCGATTGGGCTGGATGCAGCCCGTCGGCGATGGCTTCGTCGCTATCGACCTGTTGGGGCGTCGACGGACAGAGGTTGTGGACTGGATGGTCGCCGAGGAGACCCTCGACGGGCTTGGTCTCGTCTACCTCGCTGATCCGCACGAGCTGCGTCTCGATGATGGGTCCTGGCTGCGGGTGCGGATCGCAGAAGTGTCACCTCATGCCATCCGCGTGAAGAAGGATGACTGGGGCGACATGACTGCTGCCCAGATCTACTACTCGGTGTCGCTTCCGGTCACCGAAGACCGGCTTCGCCCGCTGCCGCGCTGACCACGCACATCATTCATTGGCCTCTTGCCTCGCCTCGAATCGATTCGATAAACTGAGCAACGGTGCCCTCAACGACACCGTCTTCCCCATCTCCGACGCAAGACTCGAGGGCACGAATGGCGCGCAGCCTGATCACCGGGCACCCGTGGCGGGTGATCCTTCTCTTCTCGGTGCCGCTGCTCATCGGCAACGTGGTGCAGCAGCTCTACCAGTTCGTCGATGCGATCGTTGTCGGGCGCCAGCTCGGCGTTGACGCGCTCGCGGCGGTCGGGGCGACGGGCAGCCTGCTGTTCCTCTTGCTCGGCTTTGCGTGGGGCATGACGACGGGGTTCGCGATCCCGACGGCGCAGGCGTTCGGCGCGCACGACGGCGCTGCAGTGCGCCGGTCCGTAGCTGTCGGGACGGTGCTCACGGCGGCAGCATCCGTTGTCCTGACCGTTGTCGCACCACTGGTCGCCGAACCGCTCCTCGTGCTGATGCAGACGCCCCCCGCTCTGATTCCGCAAGCAACGGTGTTCGCGCAGGTGAGCTTCCTCGGGTCGGGCGCGATCATGTTCTTCAACTACCTCTCGGCGATCATCCGGGCGATCGGCGATTCCCGCACGCCCCTGGTGTTCCTGAGCATCGCGTGCGCGCTCAACGTCGCCTTCGTCATCGTCACCGTCGGACCCCTCCAGTGGGGAGTCGCCGGAGCCGCGGCATCCACCGTCATCGCCCAGGCTCTCTCAGTGATCTGGTGCCTGGACTACGTGCGCCGGCGGGCTCCTGCTCTGCATGTGCACCGCGCCGACTGGCGACTTCGCCGCGCGGAGGTGCTCAACCACCTGCGGCTCGGTTTGCCGATGGGCTTCCAGGCGTCGATCATCGCGATCGGCACCCTGACGGTGCAGGTGCGCCTGAACGAGCTGGGCACCGCCGAAGTCGCCGCCTACACCGCTGCCTCGCGGGTCGATGGCCTCGCGGTGGCTCTTCTCCAGTCGCTAGGTCTCGCCGTGTCGATGTACGTCGCCCAGAACTTCGGCGCTCGGCGACCGGATCGCATCCTACGCGGCGTCAGGCAATCTCTGGTGATCTCGACGATCGCGTCTGTCGTGCTCGGCGTCGCGCTCGTCGCCTTCGGGAGGCAGATCATCGAGCTCTTCGTGGGCCGCGGGGTCGAGAACGTCGTCTCGATGGCCGCCACGATGCTCGTCGTCAACGCCTTCAGCTATGCCGCGCTCGGCATCCTGTTCGTGCTCCGCGGCGCCTTGCAGGGCCTGGGCCACGCCCTGATCCCGACCATCACGGGGATCGTCGAACTCGTCATGCGCGTGGGCGCAGCGATCGTGCTGGGCGCGATGTTCGGGTTCATCGGCATCGTCTGGAGCAACCCGCTCGCCTGGATCGGTGCCACGCTCGTGCTCGTGCCCGCGTACCTTCACGCACGGCGCGCACTCCTGCGGATGCCGGTCTCGCCGCTCGCACCGACCCCGACCACGCCCATCCCGATCGTCGGACCGACAAACGGATCGCTGGCGGTTGATGCGATCGTGACTGCTCCTGTCCCAGTCGTGGTCCTTGAGCAGCGTCGGCGGCTGCTCGGGCGTCTTCCCTCGATACGCCCGCGTCGTCGGCGGATGCGTCGTTGACCACCGCTCGAGACTAGCCCCAGGTGCTAAGCGCGGCCGGCGTTCTTGCACCGCCGGAGCTCGAACAGCTCGCCCGTCCGCACGATGCGCAGGAGCGTGACGAGCAAGACGCCGCCAGCCAGGTTCAGGAGGAGAACCGGCAGGAACCAGAGCAGCCAGTCGAGGTAGGTGATCGGGGCTCCGCTGATGATCGCTCCGAAGGCGAACAGCGAGTCGAGGATCGAGTGGAACAGCTGGAAGCTGGCGAGCACGAAGCCGCCGGCCACGGCCGCAGCGATCTTGGCCGGTACGGACTCGGTGCCCGTCTGCATCCGCGTCATAAGAGTGATGACGGCGCCGCCGAGAATCGCGAGGGCCGCGAACTCGAGGTTGAAGGGCGCCTCGATGAAGTGTTCGGCGGTCTCGGCGAGGACCGGGTGCCAGTCGGGGAATGCGAGAACGATGATCGCCATGATCAGCCAGCCACCGAGCAAGTTCGACAGCAGCGTGCCTCCCCAGAGCTTGGCCAGGTCGAGCCATGTGCCTTCCCGCGCGACGAGCGCGGCGATCGGCAGCAGGAAGTTCTCGGTGAACAGCTCGCTGTGGGCGAGCAGGAGCGCGATCAGACCGACGCTGAATCCGAGGCCCGCGAGAAGCTGATCACCCGTCTGGTACAGGATGCCGAGGTAGACCAGCACCCCGATGCCGACTTCGACACCGCCCAGAAAGCCCGTGACCAGAGTCGCGCGAAGCGTACGGTGGAGCCGCTCGGCACCCTCGCCGACGACCTCTTCAAACTCGATCTCGATCTCTTCCTCGACGGCCTCGTCATTGGGGCCGTCCTGGCGCCGCTGCTCTGCCCGTGCTTCGCGCGAATCGCTCATCGTGCCATCCTCGCAGCCGGGAGCGCCATCGGGGCGGCTACGTCGAAAACCCCAGCTCCCAGCCCCTTCCCAGAAACAGGAACTGCGATTCCGGTATCGTCGCGCGTAACCAAGGGGAGTACTCCACCACGGTCGGCTCGTCATTACGGACGCTCTCGCGTCCCGGGTCACCGGTTCTCGGCAACGGGGATGGAGAAGACCTTGGCGTAGATCTGATCATCAACGCCAAGGCAGGAGTCCCTTGTGAACGTCACCCTGACGGTCTGGCTCATCACGATCGCGGTCACCATCGCGTTCTTCGTGTACGAGTTCTACGCGCACGTGCGAAAGCCCCACGAACCGACCCTGGGCGAATCCGCTCGCTGGTCGGCCTTCTACATCGGCCTCGCGTTGCTGTTCGGCGTCGGAATCGGGCTGGTGTCGGGCTGGGACTTCGGCGGCGAGTACTTCGCCGGGTACCTCACCGAGAAGGCGCTGTCGGTCGACAACCTCTTCGTCTTCCTCATCGTCATGACCGGCTTCGCAGTGCCGAAGATCTACCAGCAGAAAGTGCTGATGATCGGCATCGTCATCGCCCTCATCATGCGGGGGATCTTCATCGCGGTGGGCGCGGCGCTCATCGAGAACTTCTCCTGGATCTTCTGGGTCTTCGGCGCACTGCTCCTCTACCTCGCCTACCGCCAGGCGTTCACCCACGGTGAGTCGGACCCCGCCAACGGCAGGTTCATGCGCTTCATGCGACGCATCCTGCCCGTGAGCAACGAATACAACGGCGACAAGCTGACGGTGAAGAAGGACGGCCGCCGGTTCGTCACCCCGATGCTGCTCGTGATCATCGCCATCGGATTCGTCGACCTCATCTTCGCGGTCGACTCGATCCCCGCGATCTACGGGCTCACGCAAGAGGCCTACATCGTCTTCACCGCGAACGCCTTCGCCCTGATGGGTCTGCGGCAGCTCTACTTCCTCATCGGCGGCCTGCTCGAGCGCCTGGTCTACCTCGCTCAGGGCCTCGCCGTCATTCTCGCCTTCATCGGGGTGAAGCTGCTCATCCACGCCCTCCACAAGAACGAGCTGCCGTTCCTGAACGGTGGCGAGCCGATCACGGTGATCCCCGAGATCCCCATCTGGATCTCGCTCCTGTTCATCGCGGGGACGATCGCGGTCGCCACGGTCGCAAGTCTCGCGAAGACGCGCAAGGACCGTCGCGCGAATGCGCTCGCCGGGGAGGCGAGTGAGACGGATGCCGCGGCCGACGCGATCACCGACGTGCGGGGGCGATCGTGAGCGCGCCCGCGACGGCCGCCCCCGGTGACAGACCCGGCGCCCGGGCGACCCCGGGCGCCAGCCGCGCCGGCGGCATCGGCGGGGTGACCCGCTGATGGGTGACTTATGGTGGAACGTCGCACTGGTCGTCGCGTTCGTCCTGATCGGCGGCGTTTTCGCTGCCACCGAGATGGCGCTGGTGACGCTGCGGGAGAGCCAGCTCAATGCGATCGCGGCGCGCGGTCGGCGCGGCGCGAAGGTGGCGGCGCTCGCGCGGAACCCGAACACCTTTCTGTCCGCGGTCCAGATCGGGGTCACGGTCGCCGGATTCGCCTCGGCGGCGTACGGCGCGGCATCCATCGCCCCGTCGGTGACCCCGCTCCTGATGAGTCTGGGCCTTGCCGAGCCGGTCGCGGCGACGATCGCCACGATCGTCCTCACTCTCGTGATCGCCTATCTCTCGCTCGTGCTGGGCGAACTGGTTCCCAAGCGGCTTGCGATCCAGCGCAACGCCCAGTTCGCGTACGCCGTCGCCCCCGTGCTCGATGGGTTCGCGGTGCTGATGCGACCTGTCATCTGGCTGCTGTCGGTCTCGACCAACGCGCTCGTGCGGCTGCTCGGCGGAGACCCGAACAAGACAGCCGATGAGCTCAGCGATGAAGAGATCCGCGACATCGTCACGTCCCAACAAGGGCTGCCCGAGGATGAGAGACGCATCCTCGACGACGTCCTGTCACTGCGTGGCCGACAGGTGAGCGAGGTCATGCGGCCGCGACCCGAGGTCGTAGCCCTGGATGACGGCACGACCGTCGCGGACGCTATCGAACGCATTCGCGACCTGCCGTACTCCCGTTACCCCGTCGCCGACACCTCCATCGACGACATCGTCGGCTTCGTGCACGTGCGCGACCTGTTCGATGCCGCCAGCGACGACGCCGGTAAGCCCGTTGCGCGTCTCGTGCGCGACATCCCGTACGTGCCCGCTACCGCTCGGGTTCTGCCCACGCTCACGAGCCTGCGTGCCCGCGGATACCACATCGCGGTCGTCGTCGACGAGTACGGCGGGACCGACGGCATCGTGACTCTGGAAGACCTTGTCGAGGATGTGGTGGGTGAGATCTTCGACGAGTACGACACGGCCGAGACCCCGACCGTCGGCAGCGACACCATCGACGGTCGCCTGAACCTGCAGGAATTCGAAGAACGCACCGGCATCGAGCTTCCGCGAGGAAGCTCCGACACGATCGCCGGATACGTCATCGAGCAGCTCGGCCGGCTCGCCGTCGTCGGCGACACCGTCGACATCCCTGGCGCGACACTGCAGGTCACGTCGCTGGATCGACGGCGAATCGCGACGGTCCGACTTCTTGCCCGCGCCGAGGATGAAGCTGGGCAAGTGCGTTGACGACGGATGCGTGATGCGTGATGCTTGATGCATGCGGACGACCCTCACGATCGACGACGACGTTCTCGCCGCGGCGAAGCAGTTCGCCGACGCCCGGGGAATCACGCTCGGAGAGGCGGTTTCGCAGCTCGCTCGCGCCACTTTGACCGAACGCCGGCGCTTCGACAAGCGCAACGGCATCGTTCTGCTGCCGACCACGCCTGCGGCGGGTCGCGCGACCCTTGACGATGTCAACGCACTGCGAGATGACAACCAGTGACGCGCCATCTGCTGGACGTCAACGCGATCATCGCTCTGATCGACCCGTTGCACGTCCATCACGAACGCGCACACGTCTGGTTTGCCGCGCGAGGGGAGCGGGACGGGGACGGCGCGTGGCACACGTGCCCCATCGTGCAGAACGGCGTCGTTCGGGTGGTCAGTCACCCGAAGTACCCGAACACCCAGCCGGTTCCTGTCGTGCTTGCGAGCCTCGCGAGCCTGACCGCGCAAGACGACCACGTCTTTCTCGCTGACACCGTGAGCCTGCTCGACACGTCAATCCATACCGAGCGACTGCTCGCGAGCTCGCAGGTCACGGATACCTACCTGCTGCACCTCGCTGCGTCCCACGACGCGCTGCTGGCCACCTTCGACACCCGCCTCGTCACAGCGGCGGTCCCGGGCGGCAAGGCAGTGCTGTTCCCGATACCCTGACTCCCGTCGCCCGCATCGTCGCGTCGGCACTGTCTTGAGAGGTTCGCCCATGTCGTCATCCGCCCCCACCCTCGTTCTGGTCCATGGCGCCTGGGGAGGCGGCTGGGTCTGGCGGCGCGTGCTGGCGCCGCTGCGTGAGGCCGGGTTCGAGATCCACACCGTGACCCTCACCGGCGACGGCGAGCGGGCACACCTGCGCCGACCCGACATCGACCTGCACACGCACATCGCCGATGTCATCGGCCTGGTCGAGATGGAAGAGCTCGAGAACGTCGTGCTGGTCGGGCACAGCTACGGCGGCATGGTCATCACGGGCGCCGCCGTCGAACTCCAGCAGCGGCATCCGGGCGTGCTCTCGGGCCTGGTCTACGTCGACGCGATGTTCCCGCGCCCCGGAGACGGGTGGGGTGTTGCCCATTCGCCTGAGGTCGCCGCGGCGCGGCTGGCGGCAGCTGCAGAGAACGACAACTCGCTCCCGGCGCCCAACGCCGAATCAGGCTTCGACCTCACTCCCGAGGATGCCGCGTGGCTGAACCGCCGGCACGTGCCGCATCCGTTCGGGATGTACCGGCAGCCGCTCGACTACGACGCAGCCTTGCTCGAGGCGGTCCCACGCCTGTTCATTGACTGCACGGATCCCGCCTATCCGACGATCGAGCCGGTGCGACGCCTCGTGCGCGAAGAGCCCGGATGGCAGGTCGTCGAAATCGCGACGGGGCACTTCCCGATGGTCACGACGCCGACCGAACTTGTCGCGCACGTGCGCGGGTTCGCCGAGTCCTTGCCCGCCTGAGCGGCAGTCCCGGCCCTCTTGAGCGGCGGTCGCTGCCCTCCTGAGCGGGAGCCGCGGTGGCGGAGCACAATAGGACCATGACCGACTCACTGCCGAGCCTCGACACCCCGTGGACGCGACTTGACGCGGCATCCGTCGCTGACCTGCTCGCCGACACCGAGGCGCGCTGGTGGCTCTCTGGCGGGAGCGCCTATGACCAGTGGCGCGGCGAACCCCTGCGGGAGCGCGACCGCACCACGATCAGCACGGTGTACACCCAGCTCGATGACATCGTCGGCTCGCTCCCCGACGGAATGAGCTGCTGGGCGCGGATCGGCGACGAGCTCGTCCGGTGGTCCGACCTGCCCGACGGTGCCGACATTCCGTCGGCCTGGATCTTCGACGAGGCGATGGATGCCTGGGTCCTGCAGATCAACCTCGAAGACGGCACCGCTGACCGCTGGGTCTACCGGCGCGATCCTCGCCTACAGCTCCCGTGGGAGAAGGCAGTCCTCGACATCGATGACATCCCCACCGGCGCGCCCGAGGTGCAGCTGGTCTGGAAGGCACTGCGGCCCTACCCCGACGACGAAGCCGACAAGGACGTCATCCTTCCCGCGCTTCCCGAAGAGGCGCGGACCTGGTGGGAGAAGGCGATCCTGTCGATTCACCCACATTCGACGTGGTCGATCCACGTCCGCAGCCCGTTCGCACCCGCCAAGGCGAGCTGGAACCGCACCCGACGCAGCTGAGACAAAGGGGCTTGTTTTCGGTCGCGCCTAAGTGTGGGTTTGCGCCGGGTGAGCCCGCATCAAGGCGCGACTGAACGGAGGGCCGGGCTAGATCTCGGTGCCGGGCTCGACGACCGCGCCGTGGACGAGCCGTCGGAACCAGCGCTGTGCCGGTGTGAGGCTCGACTCGCGCCGTGTGAAGATCGCTACCGGGGTGCTCTGGCCCGGCCAGGGCAGGTCCGCGATGCGGAGCGCCGGGAACCAGCCGCAGAACACTTCAGCAACGTGACGGGGCAAGAACGTCACCAGATCGGTGTCTTGCAGCACCGCCGGGAGCGTGCCGTACTCCTCGACAGTCAGCGCGACCTGCGGCATGAGTCCGTGCTCGAGCAGCAACTGCAGCGGGTAGGTGTGGCCGCCGCGGGATGACACGCGCACGAACCCGCGTCCGTCGAACATGTCAGGCCCCGGTGGGGGCAACGGATGCCGTCGCGAGGTGAGCGCCACGTACTCCACAGCGCGCACCGGCGTGCGCCAGAGGCGCGCGGCATCCATGAGTGCGACGGTGATGGCGAGGTCGAGGTGTCCCCGCACGAGCTCTTCCTCCACCTCGTCGGCATCCAACCGCTTCACCGCGAGGCGCGCGGTCGATCGCTCGCGCGCGAGGGCCGCCATGATCGGCGGCAGGAACGTCTGCTCACCGATCGAGGTCAACCCGAGGGAGAGCTCTCCGGTGAATGCCGACGGATCAAAGGATGCCGTCTCGCTCACCGTCGACTCGATCTGCGCGAGTGCTTCGTGCAGCGGGCCGAACAGCTGGGTCGCGCGGGTCGTGGGCACCATGACGTGCCCCTCGCGCCGGAACAGATCGTCGCCGAAGCGCTCTCTCAAACGCGCGAGCGTATAGCTCACCGTGGGCTGCGTGACATGCAGGAACTCCGCGGTTGCCGTGAGGCTGCGCAGTTCGTAGAGCACGACAAAGGTGCGCAGTTGGTTCAGATCCGGGATGGCCATGCATCGACTCCGTCTATGGAGAGGGACTCCGGAATCTATTGGACCATACCGAAGCCCCGACTTACTCTCGGTTAAGAGAGCACGCATCCCGTGACAGCGCCAATCCAGTGACAAGGACGACACTCGGTGATCATCGACATCCACGGCCACTACACCACCGCACCGGCCCAGCTCGGAGCGTGGCGTGACCTACAGATCGCCTTCGCGAACGGCCAGGGCGAAGCCCCCGACCCAGCGACGCTGCACATCAGCGACGACGACATCCGCGAGACCATCGAAGCGAACCAGCTCAAGCTCATGAACGAGCGCGGTTCTGACCTCACGGTCTTCAGCCCGCGGGCATCCTTCATGGCCCACCACATCGGCGACCTTCAGGTCAGCCAGACCTGGGCGCGAATCTGCAACGACCTCGTCGCGCGGGTGAGCGGGCTCTTCCCCGACCGCTTCATCATGGGCGCGATGCTCCCCCAATCGCCGGGCGAAGATCCCGCCACCTCGGTGCCCGAGCTCGTCCGCGCGGTAGAAGAACTTGGTGCCGTCGAGATCAACCTCAACCCCGACCCCTCCGGGGGGTTGTGGACTGCACCCGCGCTCACCGACCGCTCCTGGTACCCCATCTACGAGAAGCTCGTCGAGTACGAGATCCCCGCGATGATCCACGTGAGCACCTCGTGCAAGTCGCAGTTCCACACCACCGGCGATCACTACCTCGGCGCCGACACGACTGCCTTTATGCAGCTGCTCAAGGGCGATCTGTTCCGCGACTTCCCCGACCTGAAGTTCGTCATCCCGCACGGCGGCGGCGCCGTCCCCTACCACTGGGGCCGGTTCCGGGGACTCGCGATGGCCCTCGGCAAGCCCGAGCTCGAAGAGCACCTGCTGAACAACGTGTTCTTCGACACCTGCGTCTACCACCAGCCGGGCATCAACCTGCTCACTGAGGTCATCCCGACCGAGAACATCCTGTTCGCAAGCGAAATGATCGGGGCCGTGCGCGACATCGACCCGCGCACCGGCCACTACTTCGACGACACCAAGCGCTACGTCGACGCAACCCCGAACCTGACGGATGCCGAACGCGAGCTCGTCTTCGAGGGCAACGCCCGCCGGGTCTACCCGCGGCTGGATCGCGCACTTGCGGCGCAGGGGAAGTGAGAGGACCATCATGCGACTGAACAACCTCGGCATCGTCCGCACGAAGATCGAGCGGCCCGACCCCGCCGATGTCGCGCGCCTGTCACAGTTCGGTGTCGCGACGATCCATGAGGCGATGGGCCGCGTCGGACTGCTTCGCCCCTACATCCGTCCCGCCTACACCGGGGCGAAGCTGTGCGGACCGGCAGTGACAGTGCTGCTGCAGCCCGGTGACAACTGGATGTTCCACGTTGCTGCCGAGCAGGTGCAGGAGGGTGACGTGATCGTCGCGGGCTGCACGACCGAGAGTGAAGACGGCTTCTTCGGCGAGCTGCTGGCCACCTCCCTCACCGCTCGGGGTTGCAAGGGCCTGGTCATCGACGGCGGCGTTCGCGACGTTGCCGACCTCGAGAAGATGAACTTCCCGGTCTTCTCGCGCGCGATCAACTCCAAGGGAACTGTCAAGGCGACCCTTGGCTCGGTCAACGTCGATGTCGTCGTCGCGAACGCCCTGGTCCGCCCCGGCGATGTCGTGGTCGCGGATGTCGACGGTGTCGTGGTCGTGCCTCGCGAGCTCGTCGGCGCAGTGGCCGATGCCAGCCAGAAGCGCGAAGACAACGAAGAGGCCAAGCGCCAGAAGTTCCGCGAGGGCGTGCTGGGCCTGGATATCTACGGCATGCGTGAGCCGCTTGCCGCCGCCGGCCTCGAGTACGTGGAGGACTGACGATGGCCCACGGAGACACGAGCGGCGGGTTCGAGAAGACCCCCGGATGGCTGGACTGGTACGACGGTCCCTCGACGCCGAAATTCCGGGTGCCCGAGGGCGCGGTCGACGCGCACTGCCACGTGTTCGGACCCGGAGAGCAGTTCCCGTACGCCCCGGAGCGCAAGTACACACCGTGCGACGCCTCAGCCGACCAGCTCTTCGCGCTGCGTGATCAGCTCGGATTCGACCGGAACGTCATCGTGCAGGCCACCTGCCACGGCGCCGACAACCGCGCTCTCGTCGACGCGCTGCGCCGCAGCGAAGGCCGCGCTCGGGGGGTGGCCACGGTGCGCCGCGATGTGACGGATGCCGACCTCGCCGACCTGCACGCTGCCGGGGTGCGCGGGGTGCGCTTCAACTTCGTCAAGCGACTGGTCGACCGTGTGCCGACCGATTCGCTGCAGGAGATCGTCGAGAAGATCGCGCCGCTGGGATGGCACGTCGTCATCTACTTCGAGGCCGAGGACCTACCAGACCTCTACGAGTTCTTCTCGAGCATTCCCACCGACGTCGTCGTCGACCACATGGGCCGGCCCGACGTCAGCAAGGATCCCGACGGTCCCGAGTTCGACCTCTTCCTGCGCTTCATGCGGGAGAACCCGAACGTGTGGACCAAAGTGTCGTGCCCGGAGCGGCTGAGCATCACCGGCCCCCGAGCTCTCGACGGTGAACAGCACGCCTACACCGATGTCGTGCCGTTTGCCCGACGCGTGGTCGAGGAATTCCCCGACCGCGTGCTGTGGGGAACCGATTGGCCCCACCCCAACCTCAAGGACCACATGCCCGATGATGGCTTGCTGGTCGATTACATCCCCCAGATCGCCACGACCGCCCAGCTGCAGCAGAAGCTGCTGGTCGAGAACCCGCGGCGACTGTACTGGCCAGAAGGAGACTGACCATGGCACTGGACAAGCCCTACAAGAACGTTCCCGGCACGATCATTTTCGACGCCGAGCAAGCCCGCAAGGGCTACCAGATCAACCAGCTCTGCATGTCGTTCATGAAGCCGGAGAACCGCGAACGGTACCTCGCCGACCGTGAGGCCTACCTCGACGAATGGCAGCTGACACCCAAGGCGCGGCAGGCGATCCTCGACCTCGACCTCAACGCCGCGATGGAAGAAGGTGGCAACATCTACTTCCTCGCCAAGCTCGGAGCCACCCACGGTCTGAGCTTCCAGCAGATGGCCGGTTCCATGACCGGCATGAGCGAGGCCGCCTACCGCGACATGATGATCTCGGGCGGCCGCCGCCCCGAGGGCAACCGTATGAAGGACCTCGATGGCTGGACGCCGCCGCAGCCCGGCGAGAAGGCCGAGACGATGCGGCCGGATGCTCCCGCCAAGCTCACCTCGGCCCTGTACACCTCTCACGTGCCGGCAATCGGCGCGGCGATGGACCTCGGCAAGACCGAAGAGCCGTACTGGAAGAAGGTCTTCGACGGCTACACCTGGACCCGCAAGTGGGCCAAGGAGAACACCCCGGATGTCGTCATCCTGGTCTACAACGACCACGCCACGGCTTTCGACTCCTCGCTGATCCCGACGTTCGTGCTCGGTACGGGCGCTGAGTACCCCGTCGCCGACGAGGGCTACGGCCCCCGTCCGGTGCCCGACGTCAAGGGTTACCCGGAGTTCGCGGCCCACCTGGCACAGTCGGTCATCCAGGATGACTTCGACCTGACCCTCGTCAACGAGATGGTCGTCGACCACGGACTCACCGTGCCGCTCTCGCTCGTCTACGGCCAGGTCGAGGAATGGCCGGTCAAGGTCATCCCGCTCGCGGTCAACGTCGTGCAGTATCCGGTACCCTCGGGTCGCCGCTGCTACGAGCTCGGCAAGGCACTGCGCCGCGCCATCGACAAGTGGGACGGCCCCGAGCTGAACGTGCAGATCTGGGGCACCGGCGGCATGAGCCACCAGCTCCAGGGCCCGCGCGCCGGGCTCATCAACCAGGAATGGGACAACGCGTTCCTCGACATGCTGATCTCCGACCCGCTGGGCCTGACCGAATGGCCGCACATCGACTACGTCGACGAGGCCGGTTCGGAAGGCATCGAGCTGGTCATGTGGCTCATCGCCCGCGGCGCGATGGACGACCAGTTCGGTGGCGGCGCTCCCGAGGTGAACCACCGGTTCTACCACGTGCCCGCCTCCAACACGGCGGTCGGACACCTCGTGATCACCAACCCCGTCGCAGCTCCCACGGAGGCTGCCGACGCCGAGGGAGAGAAGGTTCCTGTCGGCGCAACGGCCTGACAGGCTGACCATAGACCCGCTCCGTGGGGATCGATCGCGCGATCCCCACGGAGCGCACCACGTTCGAAGGAGGACACCGAATGAGCAGTGACAAGGTCCGAATCGCCGTTGTCGGCGCGGCAGGCGCCTTCGGCATGAAGCACCTCGA
The DNA here is from genome assembly GCF_057706855.1 of Microbacterium sp. bgisy207. Classification (NCBI taxonomy): domain Bacteria; kingdom Bacillati; phylum Actinomycetota; class Actinomycetes; order Micrococcales; family Microbacteriaceae; genus Microbacterium; species Microbacterium sp. bgisy207. Next base: position 151,802 of record NZ_JBYIPB010000004.1, on the reverse strand, counting down.
CGGCCTGGCCAACATCCCCGACGCAGAGGTGACGGTCGTCAGCGGCACCAAGCCCGAGGCCACGCAGGCCGTCGCCGAAAAGTACGGGGTTGCGAACGCCGTCGTCGGTTACGACGCCGTCCTCGAGCGCGATGACGTGGATGCCGTCATCCTCGCCACCCCCACCGGGATGCACGCGTCGCAGACGCAGGCAGCGCTCGCCGCAGGTAAGCACGTGCAGGTCGAGATTCCGCTGGCCGATTCACTTGCGGATGCCGAAGCCACCCTCGCCGCCGCCGAGGCATCCGATCGCGTCACCATGGTGGGACACACCCGCCGGTTCAATCCGTCGCACCAGTGGATCCACCAGCACATCCAGAGCGACCAGTTCCACATCCAGCAGATGGATGTGCAGACCTACTTCTTCCGTCGCACCAACACGAACGCGAAGGGCGAGCCGCGGTCGTGGACCGACCACCTGCTGTGGCACCACGCCGCCCACACCGTCGACCTGTTCGCCTACCAGGCGGGGCGCATCGTCCAGGCCAATGCGATTCAGGGTCCCATCCACCCGGAGCTCGGGATCGCGATGGACATGTCGATCCAGCTCAAGGCTGAGACCGGCGCGATCTGCACCCTCTCGCTCTCGTTCAACAACGAGGGACCGTTCGGCACGTTCTTCCGCTACATCGGCGACACCGGCACCTACATCGCCCGCTACGACGACCTCGTGAACGGCAAGGAAGAGCCGATCGACGTGTCGCAGGTCGCGGTCAGCATGAACGGCATCGAACTGCAGGACCGCGAGTTCGTGGCTGCGATCCGCGAGGGACGCGAACCCAATTCGTCGGTGCGGCAGGTCTTCGACTGCTACCGCGTGCTCGGGATGCTGGAGGAGCAGCTCGCATGAACCTGCCCCGGTACGGGCTCGGATGCATGTCACTCAGTCACGCGTACGGGGTGGCGCCGCAGCCCGAGGAGGGCCTGCGGTTGTTGCAGACCGCGCTCGATGAAGGCGTCACGTTCTTCGACACCGCCACCCTGTACGGGGGCGGCCGCAACGAAGAACTCGTCGGCAAGGCCATTGCGGGCCGACGGGACGAGATCATCCTTGCCAGCAAGGGTGGGATGGCGATCGTCGACGGTTCACGCGTCATCGATGGTCGCCCTGAGACGCTGCGGGCGCAGGTGGATGCGTCGCTTCGCCGACTGGACGTCGACCACATCGACCTCTACTACCTGCACCGCTGGGACAAGTCGGTGCCGATCGCCGATAGCGTCGCGGCGCTCGCCGAAGCCGTTGATGCCGGCAAGATCGGTGCGATCGGACTCTCGGAGGTCTCGGTGGCGCGACTCCGGGAAGCGCAGCAGGTCGCGCCCATCGCCGCGGTGCAGAACGAATACTCCCTGTGGAGCCGGAATGCGGAGCTGGGCATGCTCGAGGCGACGAGATCCGACGGCATCGCACTCGTGGCGTTCTCGCCGGTCGCGCGGGGGTTCCTCGCCGATGCCGTCCACAACCCCGAGGAGCTCGTGGCCAAAGACATCCGCCGCGGGATGCCGCGGTTCCAGTCGCCGCACTGGGAAGCCAATGCAGCGCTGCTGCCGGCATGGCGCGCCCTCGCTGCTGAGGCAGGGGTCAGCCCGGCCCAGCTCGCGCTCGCGTGGCTGTCGTCTCGAGGTGAGCATGTCGTGCCGATTCCCGGGACGACGAACATCGACCACCTGCGCGAGATCATCGCCGCTGCGCAGCTCGAGGTCACGCCCGACATACTGGAGCGCGCCGGCGAGCTCATCGGCACTGAAACCGTGTCGGGTCCCCGGTACCCGGCGAACAACGCTGTCGAGGTCGACACCGAGACTTTCGAGGATGCCGCGTGAAGGCCATTTCGTCGATGGCGACGCGGCTGCTGCTTGCCGACCTCATGGCGGCCGCCGACGATGCCGGGCTCGGGCACGTCGAGATCGAGTCGGTCGGTGGAGTCGACGCGGCTGACCGGGTCGCCGCTGGCGAAGAGTTCGACCTCGTCTTCCTTGCCGACGGTGCGCTAGCGAAGCTCGCCGCCGGCGGACACGTCGTGGCGGCATCCGTGGCGCCCCTCGTGCTGTCGCAGGTGGCAGTGGGCGCTCCGTCGGGCACTGACGCTCCGGCGACCGCGGTCTCCGATCCCGCATTCCCGGATGCCGCCGCTGTGCGGGAGGCGATTCGGGAGGCGAGGAAGATCGGGTACTCCACGGGGCCGAGCGGTACAGCGCTGGTGTCGATGATTGAGGACTGGGGCTTGAGCGCGGAAGTCGGTGATCGGCTGGTCCAGGCGAGGCCCGGCATCCCTGTCGCGCGCCTTCTCGCCGATGGCGACGTCGATCTCGGCTTTCAGCAGCTGAGTGAGCTCGTCGGCAGCCCGGGTGTCAGTGTGCTGGGCGTTTTGCCCCAGGACTGCGCGATCGACACCGTGTTCTCGGGTGCGATTGCCGCGACGTCGTCGGAGCCGGAGGGCGCGGCCGCAATCCTCGCCTTCCTGCGCACCGACGCTGCTCGCGACATCGCGCGCTCGCGCCACTTCGCGCCACCGCCCGCGCCGTAGCGCGCTGGCGGCTTCTTTCAGCTGGGCGCCCCGGCGATAAGAGCGCGGGCAACCCGGTCGCCGGAAACCAGCGCGCCCTGAATCGACGCGGTGTCGCGGTGATCGCCCGCGATGTAGACGCGTTCCGAGAGTCGCGCGCGCGTGACGGTTCGCAGCGGCACTGACTGCGCCGGCAGCGCGTGCGGGATGTCATCGCGTCGCAACAAGCGCCAGTCAGTGGCATCCATACCCCAGATCTGAGAGGCGTGCCGCCGTACCTGCGCCTCGGTCGGAGAATCGAAGGAACCTCGGTGTGTCGCCGGCGGCAGCAGGCAGGTCGCCTGGACGAGGTGCATGCCCTTCGGCGCATACGAGGGCACGGCGTGCGACATCACCGCCGTGTTCACGACCGGTCCGGCGCGCGTACCGTCCACCGCGATCATGCCGGATGCCGACGGCGCGGCATCCGTCGCGAACCACCACGTCTGCAGGCCGCGGGTCCTCGGCACGGGAATCGGCGCGAGTCCTGATGCCGCCTCCGGTCCGACGGCGACGATCACCGCGTCAGCGCTCACCGGGTCTGCCCCGGCAACAGCGACCTCGACGCCCGCGGCAGTCTCACGGAGGGCGGTCACGCGACGCTGCACGGCGATTTCGGCGCCGAGCGTCCGGGCGTAGGCGGCGAGCTGTTCGGGAAGGGCCTGGATGCCGCGCTCGGGCAGGCCCGGGCGGCCCAGCGCGAACATGCGAATCAGCAGCCGAACGAAGGCGTCGGAGGTCTCGAAGCTCCCGTCAGCGATGACGCCGGAAAGGAACGGCTCGAGCACCGCGGTTCTCAGCGGGCCGGTCAGTCCGGCACGATCCCACGCCTCATGCACCGGCAGATCGCGGCCGGCGGCGGCTTGGCGGATCACGCGCCGGGGAGCGCTGAGCGCCGTTGCGGCCCAACGCACCAGTCCGGCAACGTCCCGTGGCGCGAGAAGACCACTGCGAAGTGTCGCGGCGAGAATCGACGGATGCCGGCGCGGATCTGCCAGCGTCGCGAGGCCGCGCTCGCGCCGCACCTGCACCCCGACGGGGAACGGCTTCAGGCGTAGCGCCTGAATGTCCACCCAGCGCCGCACCGCGGGATAGGCGGGATTGAGCACTTGGAACCCGCGATCAAGCAGAAAGCCGTCGACGGCGTCAGTGCGCTGCCGGCCACCGACGGTGTCTGCAGCCTCGAGAACGACAACGTCGCGTCCGGCGTGTCCGAGCGTGATCGCTGCCCGAAGTCCTGCCAGCCCGGCACCGACAACGACCACATCATGCTGCGGCGTTCGTGCCATGACTGTCCTCCGGGCTCAGTACTACGACGCTACGGTGCCACGAGTCCCGCGGAACCCATGATCTTCTCAGGCCGCAGCTCGATCGCCACCCGGCGCGGATTGGGCTGCGGCTGCCGGTACCGCGCCGCATAGAGTTCCACGGCGCGCGCGACGGCATCCGGATCGCGCGACACCGTCGCGTGCCCCGCAATGCTCAGCCACTGAGGGCCCGCGATCTGCGCGACGGTAGCGCGACCATCCCGTTCGATGTTGCGCACCTTCTGGCTACCGTCCATCGTGATGATCCGCACCAGACCGTCTGCGAAGCTGAACCCGACCGCGACGACGTGGAGGAGCCCGGAGGGCGCGAGCGTCGACAGTGTTGCGAGGTGGTAGTCCGAGACGAAGCGCTGCCCGTCGTGGGTGAGAGCCGTGGCCATGCCCTCGATCCTGCCGCACCAGCGTCGACAGCGCGCGCCACATCGTGTGAGACTCGGGGCACCATGCCTCCGAATCCCGACGATCTTCGCGATCTCGCGCTCCTGCGCCGCGTCCGGGACCGCATCGACCGCGAGTACGCCGCGCCCCTGGATGTCGAGGAACTCGCCCGGGGCGCCCACATGTCAGCGGGGCACCTGAGCCGAAAGTTCAAGGCGGCCTTCGGCGAGAGCCCGTACTCGTACCTCATGACCCGCCGGATCGAGCGCGCCATGACACTGCTGCGACGGGGACATCTCAGCGTCACCGAGGTGTCGCTGGCGGTGGGTTGCGCGTCCCTCGGCACCTTCAGCACCCGGTTCACCGAGCTCGTCGGAATGCCGCCGAGTGCTTATCGGGCGCTCGCCGAACATGACGCGGCGGGCCTGATTCCCTGTGTCGCGAAACAGGTCACTCGGCCGATCCGGCGCTGACCGCAGCATCCCAGCGCTGAAGCGCGCGCAGCGCGAGAAACGTCACCCACTTCGACGGTTCACCCGGTTCGACGTCCAGGGGGAACCACACTGCGCCCTCGAGTTTGTCGCCTTGCAGCCATCTGCCGTCGGGCTGCCGTGCGTCCCGAACTCTGTCGATGGTCTCGGCAATGCGGAGGTCGGGTCGAACGCCGTCGTGAGCGGCAGCCTCGGAGAAGTACTCGACGGCCTTCAGCGCCGTATGCGGGTGCCGGTAGGGGTACATCAGCAGATCCGCCCACGTCCCCACCGGCTCGCCCGTCGACAGGCGGTAGCGCAAGCGGCGCTCGAGCAGATACTCCTCCCCGCGATGACGGACCTTCGTCAGGGTGTCATCGCCCGTGAGCTGCTCATACGCCAGGATGCCGCGCACCGCGTTGATCGTGGAGTGGAACGAGGAGCGTGTAGATCCCTCGACCCATTCGCAGTTCCACCCGCCGTCGGGCAGCGTCTTGGTTACGAAGAACTCCACGACCGGCGAGACGTCAGCTCCGAGCCACGCGCCGTTGGCGAGGGTCATGGCATTGATGCACACGTCGGTCTCGCCATCCCAATACGGCAGATCGTCGTACTCCCACCGAGCGTTCTCGCGCAGCTTCTCGGCCGTCCCGGCCAGGGCTGCGGCATCCAGTCCCCACTCGCGAAGCGTCGTGAGGGTCCAGGTCGTTGCGGTCCACGGCTGGCCTGGTCCCTCGCCCGTATACCCCGCCGGAAAGTAGGCGCCCCCAGCCCACTGGCCATCGGCATCCTGCAGCGCGAGCAGCCGCGCGGCGTCGCCTTCATGCGCCATGCTCGCCCGCGTCGCCTGCCACACCTCTTCGGGCGCACCCGTCAGATCGCGCTGCACCTGCCACCGCAGTGTGGGGTCGGAATCCAACAGCCACTGCTCGAGCTCGTCACGGTCCATGCGCGAAGGGTAAGTCACGCCGCCGACACGCGACAGTGGGTCGCGGGCGCCCCTATCGGTCACGAATCGAGAAGCGCACACCGGATGCGGCCACTACCGTGACGGGTATGCAGACCACTATTCACTCGAGCTTTCTTCCTCATCTCGAGCCCGAGCAGTCGCTCGCCTTCTACCGCGACGTTCTCGGGTACGAGGTGCGGCTGGATGTCGGGTACGAGGACCTGCGCTGGATCACGGTCGGTCCGGCAGGCCAGCCCGACACCGCGATCGTGCTGCATCCGCCGGCCGCTACCCCCGGACTGACCGACCAGGACCGCACGACACTGCTGGAGCTGATCGCGAAGGGCTCGTACTTCGGGATCAACCTGGCAACCCGCGACCTCGACGCAACCTTCGCGGCTCTCGAGGCCGCCGGTGCCGAGATCGTGCAGGAGCCGATCGATCAGGACTACGGTGTACGGGACTGCGCGGTGCGTGATCCCGCCGGCAACCTCATCCGCATTCAGCAGCTCACCGACTGACGCGTCGCACTCCCGGGCTGTAGATCACGCGAAGGCTGCCTCGACCGCCGCCTCGATGTGCAGGCGGGCGGTCGGGAACACCGGGACGGGGCAGTCCTCCCCCGTTACGAGCAGTTCGATTTCGGTGCAGCCCAGGATGATTCCCTCAGCACCATCGGCGACCAGGCCCTCGATGATGCGGCGGTACGCGGCGCGGGACTCGTCGCTGACAACGCCCATCGCGAGCTCGTCGAATATCACGCGGTGCACGAGTTCGCGGTCCCTATCACCGGGGATGACGACGTCCAAGCCGTGTTCGGCCAGGCGTTCCCGGTAGAAGGGCTGCTCCATCGTGAATGCCGTGCCCAAGAGCCCGACCCGAGACAGTCCGGCGGCGCGGACCGCAACTGCAGCGGCATCCGCGATGTGCAGCAGCGGAACATCGATCGCCGCAGAGACCTCTGGTGCGACCTTATGCATCGTGTTGGTGCAGATGAGCACCATCTCGGCGCCGGCATCCTGCAACCCGCGCGCGTGGGTCGCGAGAAGGTCGGCCGCATCGCCCCACCGATCCTCGCGTTGCATCAGACCGATCTCGGCGAAGTCGACGGAGTCGAGCAGGATCTTCGCGGAGTGCAGCCCGCCCATCCGATCGCGCACTGTCTGGTTCGCGATGCGGTAGTACTCCGCGGTGGATTCCCAGCTCATGCCGCCCAGCAGGCCGATGGTTTTCATGCTTCAACAAGACCACCGCGCGATACTTCAGCACAACGGCATACTTGTATGAAGAAACCAAAGCAGTGCTAATGAATGGGGTGACATGGAACCGCACGAGACGCACGCCGACCTGGATGCGCCGCGCGCCCTGCCGGCGCTCGACCCCCGCAGCATCCTGATCTTCCGCGAGGTCGGACGCACCGGATCACTCACCGGCGCTGCTCAGGTGCTCGGCTGGACGCAGCCGGCGGTCAGCCAACACGTCCGGCGCCTCGAAGCGGTCGCCGGCGTTCCCCTCCTTGCGCGGGAGGGCCGCGGGGTGGTCGTGACGGATGCCGGGCGCGCCCTGCTGCGTCACGCCGACGCCCTCGCTGCAGCTCTGCATGACGCCGAGCACGAGCTCGCCGACCACGCTCACCTGCGCGCGGGCCGCGTGAGGATCGCATCCTTCCCGTCGGCCAGCGCCACGATCGCGGCGCGTGCCGTCAGCGACCTGGCCGAGAGGTTTCCGGGGATCGATCTGCGGCTGGAGCAGCTCGAACCACCCGAGGCCCTCCGCGCGCTCGAGGAGGGGGCGTGCGATATCGCCATCGTCTTCGAGTACGACGATGGACACGTCTCGGTTCCGGCCGACGCTGATCGCACCCCCCTCGGGGTTGATCCACTCCAGATCGTCCTTCCCCCCGGGCATCCGCTGACGGCGCGGTCCGAGATCCGGCTCGACGATCTTGCCGACGAACAGTGGGTGACCGGATGCATCAGCTGCCGCAAACACCTGTTGACCTCGACCTCGGCTGCGGGGTTCACTCCCGACATCCGTCACAGCACTGATGACTACGTCGTCGTGCAGGCACTGGTCGCCACGCGCATGGCAGTCGCCGTCCTTCCCTCCCTCGCCCTTCGTGCGAGCCGAAACCCCGACGTGACCGTGCATCCCCTCGCCGACCATGCTCCGCGCCGTGTCTCGGCCATCACGCGGCGCAGTGCGCGGTCAGTGCCGTCGGTGGGCGCAGCGCTCGCTGCAATACAGCGGGCAGCCCAGGCCCTGGAAAGGGTCTGATCTCGGCATCCGACCCCGCTTCCCCGTGCCCGCGGAAGAATGGGCCCATGGATGCCGCACCGCGCCCGCTGACCGAAATGCCCGACCCGCAGTACGTCATGGTGGGCGAGGGGTACCGCATCGCCACGTACTCGTGGGGCGATCCCGACGCCGAGACTGTGCTCGCGGTCCACGGGTTCTCGTCGAGCTGCCGCGACAACTGGGTGAACACCGGCTGGGTCCGCGACCTCACTCGCGCCGGATTCCGCGTTCTCGGCGTGGATCAGCGCGGACACGGTGCGAGCGACAAGCCGCACGATCCTCGCGCGTACGAGATGCCCGCGTTCATCGACGACCTCGCAACAGTGCTCGACACGTACCTGATCGACTCCGCGCGCTACCTCGGCTATTCGCTCGGCGCTCGGGTTGGATGGCAGCTCGCTGTCGACCGCCCGCAGCTGGTGACCCGTGCAGTTCTCGGCGGCATCCCCGACGGCACGCCGCTGGCACGCCTCCAGCTCGACCAGGCGAAGGCGTATGTCGCCGACGGCACTCCGGTGACCGACAAGGTCACCAACAACTACGTGACCCTGGCCGAGCGAGTCCCGGGCAACGATCTGACAGCTCTCGTCGCGCTCGCCGAGGGAATGCGTTTCGGTGAGGACGGCGACCCCGACCCCGACCGGCCTCCGCAACAGCCCGTGCTGTTTGCGACCGGCAGCGAAGACGCGATTCTTCCGCGGTCGCGGCGCCTTGCCGAGGCGACTCCGAACGGCACGTTCGTCGAGATCCCCGACCGGCACCACTTCAACACCCCAGGGTCCCGCGACTTCCGGGCCGCCGGCGTCGAGTTCTTCGCCACGAGTGATTGACTGAGCGCGTGAGCGAGCTTCTCGCGCAGTGGCAGATGATCCCCTTCGAGCACGAGGGGGTACGCCACGACGTCTACTACCGGGGCGACGGGCCGGGAGTCATCCTGGTCCCCGAGTTACCGGGAGCCACCCCCGAGGTGATCGCTCTCGGGGAGCGCCTGGTTGCGGCCGGTTTTCGGGTCGCGATGCCGTCGGTGATCGGCACGCCGGAGCGTCCCATCAGCGGCGGATACATCGCGGGCTCGGCGCTTCGTATGTGCGTCTCGCGGGAGTTCGCGGCCTTCGCGCGCCGCGCCGACCGGCCGATCGCCCATTATCTGCGGGCACTCGCCCGCCAACTGCATGCCGAATGCGGCGGGCCCGGTGTGGGCGTGATCGGGATGTGCTTCTCGGGCGGATTCGCGCTCGCCGCAGCAGCTGACGAGAGCGTGCTGGCCCCCGTGCTTTCGCAGCCGGCGATGCCGCCGCCGATCGGGGCAGGTAAGTCGGCGACGGGTCTGAGCATTATCGAGGAGGCGGCGGTCAGCCGCCGCGCCGCGGACGGCCTGTGTGCCCTCGGACTTCGATTCACGCAGGACCGCAGCGTGCCGCCGCAGCGCTTCGCCGCCTTCGAGCGCCTGCTCGGCGAGGGCTGGCGTGCGTTCGAGATCGACTCGTCGCCCGGCAATCCTCACGGCATCCCCGCTAACGCGCACTCCGTACTGACGGATGCCTCGGCAGACGTCCCCGCCCACCCGACCCATCGCGCGAACGAACTCCTGGTCGACTTCCTGCGCGAGCGCCTGACCGGTTAAGGCGTCGAGCCCTCAGATCGCGAGGTCGGCATCCTCCACCAATACCAAACGAGCCAGCACGCGCCGAACGAGCCGGCAGTGCGGGCTGGCTCAGCGGGATCGGGCTTGTTGGCGGGGGTTCGACGGGCGCCAGCCGCCTCCCGCGGGGCGGCGCATCGGTACGTGCGGGATGTCGTCCTCCGAGAACGCCGGACCCGATACCTCGAACCCGAAACGCGCGTACCAGTCGGCGAGCTGAGATTGTGCGTCGAGCACGATCGGCACCCCGGGTTCCCGCTCCTCGCATCGAGCGACGGCGCGACGCATGAGCTCTGCCGCGATGCCGCGCCCGCGGGCTGCGGCGTCAGTGGCAACCCGCCCGATGCGCATCTCGGTCGGGTCCACGAGGATGCGCAGGGTGGACAGCACCTCATCGCCGTCGCTCGCCCACATCAGCTCCGCGCCGGGCTCGATGTCGCGGCCGTCGAGTTCCGGGTAGGCCGCGCGCTGCTCGACCACGAACACGCGAAGCCGAAGCCACAGCATCCGGTACAGCGTCTCGGGCGGAACATCCGTGGCCGCAGCGCAGTGGTAGGAGACGGGCATGGCCATACCCTAGAGCCTCCCGCAGGATGCGCCGCGGCCCGCACGTCGGCGGCGGGTGGCAGAGTGGATGCATGCAGCAGCGCCCCCTCGGAAGAACTGGCCGTCTCGTCTCGGCAATCGGCCTCGGTACGTGGCAGCTTGGCGCCGACTGGGGCGCGGTCAACGAGGATGACGCGCTGGCGGTGCTCGCAGCATCCGCCGACGCCGGCGTGACGCTCTTCGACACCGCGGACGTGTACGGAGACGGCCGGTCGGAGAAGCTCATCGGCCGCTTCCTCGCGTCGCGACCCGATCACGGCATCACCGTGGCGACGAAGATGGGACGCCGCGTCGACCAACTGCGCGAGAACTACACCGAAGAAGCCTTCCGGGGCTGGACCGAGCGCTCCCGTGAGAACCTCGGCGTCGACACCCTCGACCTCGTGCAGCTGCACTGTCCGCCTACCGACGTCATCGCTGCCGACGACCTCTTCGATGCGCTCGACCGGCTCGTCGAAGACGGCCTCATCGCCGCTTACGGCGTATCGGTGGAGACGTGCGAGCAGGCGCTCGCCGCCATTGCGCGCCCGGGCGTGACAAACGTGCAGATCATCTTCAATCCCTTCCGACTCAAGCCGCTCGACGAGGTGCTCCCGGCAGCAGCCGCCGCCCAGGTCGCGATCTTCGCGCGGGTGCCGCTGGCCTCCGGGCTGCTCTCGGGCAAGTACACGACGGCCACGACATTCGCCAGCGATGACCACCGCTCGTACAACCGTCACGGCGAGGCGTTCGACCGCGGCGAGACGTTCTCGGGCGTCGACTTCGAGGTCGGGATCGCCGCGGCATCCGAGCTGGCTGCCGCGCTGCCCGAGGGAGTCTCACTTCCCGCAGCGAGCCTGGCCTGGATCGCCGCCCAGCCCGGCATCACCTCTGTGATCCCCGGCGCACGGACGCCTCAGCAGGCTGAGGCCAACGCTGCCGCAGGGGCTCTGCTCGAGCCCGGCGCGTTCGATCTCGAAGGGTTCGACGCGGCGGTTCACGGGGTTTACGACCGTCACCTGCGCGACGCGATCCATCCCCTGTGGTGACCCAGCGCCCCCGTCGGTGCATGGCCGCGGGGTGAGCGCGAAGCCCGGGCCCGCCGATCAGGCATGCCGCGACGAATAGACTTGAGTGTTGTGACCAGCGCTGCACCCCTCCGCACCCTCGAGGTGAGGCATCTTCAGCTGGCGCGAGCCTTCTTCGCCGCGCTGGCGGCCGTCATGATCACCTTCTCCCCTGATCATTCCGCTGCCGTCGGCCTCGCCGTGTTCAGTGGCTTCGCGATCGCGACGGGTCTGGTGTGGTTCGCCGCGGTGTGGCTGATCTTCCCGAAGGGCGACCGGTGGGCAGCGGTGCTGCTCGGCATTCTCGCTCTCCTCGCCGGAATGGCAACCGGGATGCCGGGCCTTCGAACCGACACGATGTTCTTCGTCGCCGTGATCGCTTGGGCTGTGCTCAGCGGCATCGTCGAACTCGTCGCGGGTATCCGAGCGCGACGGATGACACACCTGCCGCGCTCGCAGAGTCGCGACGCGATCTTCGTCGGTGCACTGGGCATCCTGCTCGGACTGGGGCTCGTCGCGGTGCCGGTGCAGTACGCCCTCACCTACACGATCGAAGAAGCAGGACAGACTTTCACCCTGACCGGAATCACCATCGCCGTCGGCATTTTCGGTGGTTACGCCGCGATCGTCGCCGTGTACCTCGGAATTGCTGCGTTCTCGCCGCGCCAGACGGATGCCGAGGCCGCGGCGGCGGTCACCGAAGCGACGGCCGAGAGGAAGCCATGACCGACAAGCCCTCGCGCCGGGAGATCATGCGCCCCGTTCAGCTCTTGGGGCTCGCCTTCGCTGCGGCCCTCTTCGCGGGAATCGTGACGCTCGTCTCGATGGGGTTCTTCCAGCAGATTCCCGCCGAAGACGTGCAGAACGCTTTGGTCGTTGCGCTCATCGTCGCGGGAGTGACCTTTGTGGTCACCCTCGTCGCGCTCGCACTCCTGCTGCTGGCGATCGACCCCGCGCAGGTGACCAAGACCATTGATCGGCCCGTGCTGCTGGACGACGAGCCCGACGGCGACGCGGCATCGGCGACCGCGCCCGATGACCGCGAGGCCGGCGGCTCCTCAGCACCAACCGCCTAAAGCTCAGCCGGGGCTCACTCGATCTCGGAGACGAGGTCCGATGCGAGACCCGTGTATGACGCCGGCGTGAGGGCGAGCAGGCGCTCCTTCGCGGCATCCCCGATGTCAAGACCGCGCACGAACTCCGCGAGCTCGGCGACGCCAACGCGCCGCCCCCGTGTGAGGTCCTTCAGCAGCGCGTAGGGGTCGCTGATCTGCGAGCGTCCGGCCACGATCTCAGCGCGCACCACGGTCTGGATCGCCTCGGCCAGGACCTCCCAGTTACCCTCAAGGTCGGCATCCAGCGCGGCTTGCGCGAGCGAGATCTCGGTGAATCCCCGGGCGAGGTTGTCGAGCGCGAGCAGCGAGTGCCCCAGGGCGACGCCGATATTGCGCTGCGTCGTGGAATCGGTGAGGTCCCGCTGCAGCCGCGAGGTGACGAGTGTTTGCGCCAGCGTGGCCAGCAGCCCACCCGAGATCTCGAGGTTCGCCTCGGCGTTCTCGAAGCGGATCGGGTTGATCTTGTGCGGCATCGTCGACGAGCCGGTCGCGCCGGCCACCGGGATCTGCGAGAAGTACCCGAGCGAGATGTAGGTCCAGACATCGGTCGCGAGATTGTGCAGGATGCCGCCCGCGTGCCGGATCCGGTCGTAGAGCTCGACCTGCCAGTCGTGCGACTCGATCTGGGTCGTCAGGACGTTGAACCCGATCCCGAGCGACTCGATGAACTCGCGCGAGAGGGCCGGCCAGTCGGTGTCGGGCTCAGCGGCGAGGTGGGCTGACCAGGTTCCGGTGGCGCCCGAGAACTTCGCGAGGAACTCGGATGCCGCGATCTGCCGCTCGACCCGCTCGAGTCGCCACACGAAGACGGCGAGCTCCTTGCCCATCGTGGTGGGGGTCGCCGGCTGCCCATGGGTGCGCGAGAGCATGGGAGCGTCCCGGTGCTCGTGGGCGAGGGCGGCGAGCCGGTCGATCACGACGCGGAGTCGGGGCAGCCAGACCTGGACGACGGCGCGCTGCACCGTGAGTGCGTAGGAGGCCGAGTTGATGTCCTCGCTCGTGCACGCGAAGTGGGTCAGTTCGGCGATCTGCTCGAGTCCGAGCTCGCTGAGCCGGTCGCGAACGAGGTACTCGACGGCCTTCACGTCGTGGCGGGTCACTGACTCCTTCTCGGCGAGCCACGCGATCTCGTCGGCGCCGAAGCCGCGGTACAGCGCGCGAAGGCGTTCCTTCTGCGTCTCCTCGAGCGGTGCTGTGCCGAACAGGGAACGGTCGGTGAGGGCGATCAGCCACTCGACCTCGACCTCGACGCGGGCACGGTTGAGGCCGGCCTCCGAGAGATAGTCGCTCAGGGGTGCCACCGCGGCGCGGTACCGTCCGTCGAGGGGACTCAGCGGCTGATCGCCGAACGAGCTGGCGTCGTGCTCACGGGGCAGGGAGGTCACGGTACTCCTGTCGGATCTGCGGTCCGGGCTCCCGTCGCGCCGGGCGATGATCGCCTCAGGGCGCGGGGCGAAGCGCCGGCTCCAGCTGGCGGAAGAGTGCGCGGCTGGCGTTCTCGATCATACCGAGCACCTCGTCGAACATCGCCTCGCCGGCGTAGTACGGGTCGGGCACATCGAGGGTCGGGGCCCCGGCATCGAACGACATGAGCAGAGAGATCTTGTCGGCATCCGCGTCCGAGTGTGCCCAGCCGCGCAGGATCCGCTCATGGCTGCGATCGAGGGCAAGCACCAGGTCGCTGCGATCGAAATCGGCCCTGCCGAACTGCCGTGCGCGATGGCGCGCGCCGTCGTAGCCGCGCCGGGCGAGCGCCTCAATGGTGCGTTCGTCGGCGCGCTCGCCGACATGCCAGTCTCCCGTGCCGGCGCTGGTGGAGAGCACGCGGTCGCCGACGCCCGCACTGTCGGCCAGGGCGCGGAACACGACCTCGGCCATGGGAGACCGGCAGATGTTGCCGGTGCAGACGAAGACGACGCGAAACGGCTCGACGGCGTTCGCAGTCATGCGTTCATTCATACCCCTCCTGCCCGGCGATCGCATCAGTTCGTCGCCTCCTCCCCGGTTTCGCCGGGGGCCGAACCGTCGACAATACGTGACGGATGCCGCATCCCGCGCCCCGAGGGTCAGCGACCGTGGACGAATGGATGAGCTGTGTGCGTCACCGGCGGCCGGTGCCGTACGGGCACAGCTCGCGGCGCTCGCGTCGTGGGCTGACGACCTCGCTGCCGACGCCGAGGCGATCGCGCGGGTCAGTGGCTGGGAGACGCCGGCTGTCGCCGAGTTCCAGACCGAGATGGCGGAGCTTGTGGCGGCGCTGCGCGGCCTGCGAGAGCGCGCCCTCGATCTGCGCGCCGACGTCGGAGCGCCGCATCCGTGGTCCATCGCGGGCGGGTACCCCGGCTTCGGTCTGGCCGGAGCTGGGGCGTGAGCGATCTGGAGATCCGCAGCGGCGGTGCTATCGCCGTCGACACCGAGCTGTTGCGAGCGGTTGCCGGGCGGCTGCGCGAGTTCGGCATCCGTCTGGGCGAATTCGCGGACCGGGCGCGCTGGGTGGCAACGGATGCCGCAGCCACCGCGACCCGGTTCGGCATTGACCTCGAGGCGCGGTGGCTCGCAAGCGGCGCTGACCGGGCTGCGGAGCAACCGGCGGCGCTCGCGGCAGCCCTCGACGGGCTCGCTGCAGCGTATGAGCTCATCGAACTGCGGGCGCAGCACGCGGCAGCGGCCGCCGCCGGTGATGCCGATGCGGCGCGAGCGATCGAGTCGCGGATGGCGTTGCTTGAGCAGGAGTACCCGGACGCCGCGCGCGCTGCCGACACCGCGGTGCGCGGGTGGCGCAGCGGCGGTCCGATCGAGATGGCCCGCCAGGCTGCGGCTGCGACGTGGTGGATTCCCGGGATGGCCCTTCCCCTGGCCGTCGGCACCGGTGTGCTCTGGGGCGGGGTGGCGCTCGCGGGTTTCGGCCGGATGTCGCGGGCGCCGGTCTCGCCGGGCGCTCCGGCGGCGGATGCCGCGGCCACGGCGCCCTCGACATCAGTGCCCGGGCATCGCGGCGGGACCCGGCACCCGCCCACGGCACCTCCAGCCACGCCGCCCGGAGCCCCTACCGCGCCGACTACCGTGCGCGCAGTAGCCCCAACCCCCTCATCAGCGTTGGCATCGGGGCCGTTGACGGGTTTGGCGGATGCCGCCCGCCGCGTGCCCGGCGCCGCTGAGGCCCGGGTGCGCGTCGAGCGTTACGCGATGCCCGGCGGTGGGTCGCAGGCGGCCGTCTACATCGCCGGGACACAGACCATCTCCGGCGGTTCGGGCGACCCGTTCGACATGCGCTCGAACCTCGAGCTGTACGGGGGTGAGAGATCGGCGTCCCTCGAGTCCGTCGAACTCGCCCTCCGCGAGGCAGGCGTGGCTCCCGGCGAGCCGGTCCACGTCTTCGGCCACTCGCAGGGAGCGATGCTCGCTTCTGCTCTCGCGATGGAGGGCACCTACGACGTGCAGACCCTCGTCACCTATGGCTCACCCGTCGAGGCAGCCGTGCCCGACAGCGTGCTCAGCGTCGGCATCCGTCACACCGACGATCCCGTCGCGGGGCTCGCCGGCGGCGGTCACGCCGAGACGGTGGGCGCGCCGGGAAGTTTCGTTGCGGAGCGGGTGGCCGACCCGACGGGCGGCGTGCAAGACCTGACCCTGGCAGCGCACGGCATCGAGCGGTACGCCGAGACGGCGGCGATGGTGGATGCCTCGAGTGACCCCCGCACTGCGGCGCTGCGGGAACTGTGGCGTGACCTCGGGTCGGCCGAGAGCGTGACCGTCACCGAATACGCCGCCGATCGAGGCGGCAACTGAGGCCGACTCAGTCGTTGTTGCGGCGGGGCCGGAGGAGGATCCCGATGAACCAGTTGATGATCGAGATCAGAAGGGCCGCGACCACACCCCACCAGAAGTCCTCGACTCGCAGACCCCAGTCCCACCACTGCGTGAACCAGGCGGTCAGCCACAGCAGGAAGCCGTTGATCACCAGCGAGATGAGCCCGAGCGTCAGGATGTAGATCGGGAAGGCGAGCACCTTGATTACCGTGCCGATGATGGTGTTCACAAGCGCGAAGATGAGCGCCACCAGCAGCAGCGTCAGCACCAACTGCAGCGTCTCCCCCGGTGCGAACGGGATGACAGTGACCCCGAGGGCAGGGATCAGGGTGACGATCCAGATCGAGAACGCGTTCACGACGATGCGGACGAGTAAACTCATGCCCGCAGTCTTTCACGAGGGTGCAGACAGGTAACAGCCCGGTCGCGCACTCGGGCCGGTCCTGAAACCGCCCCGGTCCTAAACTCATGGAGTGACCGAACCCGACCCGATCCCCGTTCGCGTACGCCCCGCGATCGCGGCGCTGCCCCCCTACAAGCAGGGCCGACAGGCGGCTCCAGACGCGTTCAAGCTCTCGAGCAACGAGAACCCGTACGACCCGCTCCCTGGCGTGATCGACGCGATGCGCGGGGTAACGGCGGTCAACCGCTACCCCGACGCGAGCGCTGCGCGGCTGCGGGATCGGATCGCCGCCGACTACGGCGTGAGCCCCGACGCCGTGCACATCGGCGCCGGAAGCGTCTCGCTCATCGCGCAACTCATCTCGGCGACCGCAGGTCCCGGCGACGAGGTGATCTACGCGTGGCGCTCGTTCGAGGCCTACCCGTCGCTGGTCGAGGTGTCGGGCGCGGCATCCGTGCGTGTGCCGCTCACCGCCGACGCGCGCCACGATCTCGCTGCGATGGCGGATGCTGTCACCGACCGCACCCGCACGATCCTGGTGTGCAGCCCCAACAACCCCACCGGTCCGGTGGTCACGCAATCCGAGTTCGACGACTTCGTCGCCCGTGTCCCTCGCGACGTGCTGATCGTGCTCGACGAGGCGTACGCCGAGTTCGTCACCGCCCCGGATGCCGTCGACGGCGTGCGGGTGCTGCAGGCGGGGCATCCGAATGTCGTGGTGCTGCGCACCTTCTCGAAGGCCTACGGTCTCGCGGGACTCCGCGTTGGCTACGGGATCGGTCACCCGCGGGTATTGGATGCCGCGCGCAGCACCGCCATCCCGCTCTCTGTCACCGCCCACGCTGAAGAGGCGGCCCTGGCGAGCCTCGACGCACGCGACGAGCTGCTCGAGCGGGTAGCCGAGATCGCCACGCGCCGCGATGCGCTCGCGGCAGGCCTGCGGAACCAGGGATGGCGCGTCCCCGAGGCCCAGGGAAACTTCGTGTGGCTTGCCACCGGACCCGACACGCTGGCTGTGGCCGACGCCTTCCATGACGGCGGAATCGTCGTCCGGCCCTTCGCGGGAGAGGGTGTTCGCATATCCGTCGGAGAGCATGAGTCTGTGGACAGAGTGCTACGGATCGCGGGTTCCGTTGTAGAGGACCTCCCGGAAGGGCACCCCGCACGCGGGTAGCGTAGGGACCGTGACCCAGCCAGAAGAACCTGAGCTCGTCCGCATCCTCGCCGCTGACGGCTCCCTCGCGCCCAGTCCGGCAGCCGAGCCGTACCTCGAGCTCGTGAACGCGCTCGCCGACTCCGACCTCGAGATGCTGTACCGCGACATGGTCGTCATCCGTGCGATCGACCGGCAGGCAACCAACCTCCAGCGCCAGGGACAGCTCGCACTCTGGCCCCCGAGCCTCGGACAGGAGGCAGCACAGGTCGGTTCGGCCCGCGCCGCCCGCGCGCAGGATCACCTCTTCCCCTCCTATCGCGAGCACGTCGTCACCCGAATCCGGGGCGTGGATCCGATCGGGATCATCAAGCTCATGCGCGGACTCTCGCACGGCGGATGGGACCCGACAGACCCGGCCAACGGCAACACCCACATCTACACGCTGGTGCTCGGGGCCCAGACGCTGCACGCCACGGGCTACGGCATGGGCCTGGTCTTCGACGGACGCTGTGGCACCGGCGACCTAGAGCGTGACGAAGCCGTCATCGTCTACTACGGCGACGGCGCCTCCAGCCAGGGTGATGTGCACGAGGCAATGGTCTTCGCTGCCAGTTACCGCACGCCCGAAGTCTTCTTCCTGCAGAACAATCAGTGGGCCATTTCGGTGCCGGTCGCGACCCAGTCCCGCACGCCGCTCGTGCGGCGCGGAGAGGGGTACGGGATGCCGAGCATCCGCATCGACGGCAACGACGTACTCGCCAGCTACGCCGTCACTCGGCGTGTCCTCGACGAGGCGCGGAGCGGCGAAGGGCCCCGTGCGATCGAGGCGATGACCTACCGGATCGGTGCCCACACCACGAGCGACGACCCGACCAAGTACCGCACCTCCGACGAGGAGCAGTTGTGGGCTCAGCGCGACCCGATCGCACGAATGCGGGCCTTCCTCGAGCATCGCGGAGCCCCCTTCACGCTCTTCGACGAGGTGGATGCCGAGGCCGCCGCCGCTGCCGATGATCTGCGCGTGCGCACGAATGAGCTCGGCGGACTGGAGCGCGACGCGATGTTCGCTCACGTCTACAGTGACCCGCACCCGCTCATGGACGAGCAGCGCCGCTGGCTCGCCGAGTACGAGGCATCCTTCGAGGGAGGCACCCGATGACCACCGTCTCGACCTCCACCGGCCAGGCTTCCGCGGCCGCCGCGGCTCCGGCATCCGGGCCCATGCCCTTGGGGCGCGCGCTCAACGCCGGTATGCGGCAGGCGTTGGCAACGAACGACCGCGTCCTGCTCATGGGTGAAGACATCGGTCGTCTCGGCGGCGTGTTCCGGGTGACCGAGGGGCTGCAGGCAGAATTCGGCGAGCAGCGGGTGCTCGACACGCCCCTTGCCGAGTCCGGCATCGTCGGTACCGCGATCGGGCTGGCCATGGCCGGGTTCCGCCCGGTGTGCGAGATCCAGTTCGACGGGTTCGTGTTCCCGGCGTTCGATCAGATCACCTCGCAGCTGGCGAAGATGACCAACCGCCTCGAGGGGGCAGTGTCGATGCCGGTCGTCATTCGCATCCCCTACGGCGGGCACATCGGCGCGATCGAGCACCACCAGGAGAGCCCCGAGGCCTACTTCACGCACACCCCGGGCCTGCGGGTTGTGAGCCCCGCCACCGCGGGAGACGCGTACTGGATGATCCAGGAGGCGATCGCCTCCAACGACCCAGTGATTTTCCTTGAGCCCAAGAGCGCGTACTGGCAGAAGGGCGAGGTGGACACGACTGCCCCTGCCCTGCCACTTCACGCCTCCCGCATCGTCCGCCGCGGCACCGATGTGACTCTCGTCGGCCACGGCGCCATGGTCGGCACACTGCTGCAGGCAGCGGCTCTCGCCGAGTCCGAGGGCACGAGCTGTGAGGTCGTCGACCTGCGTTCGCTCTCACCGGTCGACTACGGTCCGATCCTCGACTCCGTGCGCCGCACCGGCCGCATGGTCTATGCACAGGAGGCCCCGGGCTTCACGAGCCTGGGCAGCGAGATCGCCGCTACCGTGACCGAACGCGCGTTCTTCTCGCTCGAGGCGCCGGTGTTGCGGGTCTCGGCGTTCGACACCCCGTTCCCACCCGCCAAGCTCGAGGGCACCTACCTGCCGGATGCCGACCGCATCCTCGAGGCCGTCGACCGCGCCCTCGCCTACTGACACCCGATGGCGCTAACTCCTGCAATGTCGGCACGGACACGGCGATACTGAGGCACAGACCACCGAGGTGCAGGAGTTCGTGCACCGCGAAAGGACCGACATGAGCACGCAGACCTTCGTTCTCCCCGATGTGGGGGAGGGCCTGACCGAGGCCGAGATCGTCACCTGGAAGGTCGCGCCCGGCGACGCCGTGCAGGTCAACGACGTGCTCGTCGAGATCGAGACCGCCAAGTCCCTGGTCGAACTGCCCTCGCCGTTTACCGGCACGGTCGGCGAGACGCTCGTCGAGGAGGGCGTGACCGTCGCCGTCGGAACCCCGATCGTGACGATCGAGACGGCTCCCGCCGCATCCGCTCCGCTGTCACAGACCGACGCTCCCGGGGGCGGCGACGCGCAATCTGAGACAGCGGAAGGTGGTGCTGAGGGCGGCGGCGCGGTGCTGGTCGGATACGGGACGGGTGGAGCTGTCACCTCGCGTCGCCGCAAGCCCGCTGAGCGGCCGGTGACGGCATCCGTCGGGGTCATCGCGAAGCCGCCGATCCGCAAGCTCGCGCGCGATCTCGGCGTGGACCTTGCCGCCGTGACCCCCTCGGGTGAGGCCGGCGAAGTCACCCGCGAGGACGTCGTGAAGCACGCGTCGCAGGCAAGCGTCTTCCGCAATATCGAGACTCCCGACTGGCCCGAAGTGCGCGAAGAGACCATCACCGTGACACCGGCAGCGGCACCAGCGCCTCCCGCCCCCAACGGCGTCGCCTCGCCGTTCGCGCAGGCGGCGGGCCGGGTCGAGTCGATCCCGGTCAAGGGTGTGCGCAAGGCCACCTCGACCGCGATGGTGCAGTCGGCGTACTCGGCACCGCACGTGTCGGTGTGGACGGATGTCGACGCGACCCGCACCATGGAGCTCGTCAAGCGACTCAAGGCATCCCCCGACTTCGCCGACGTCAAGGTCTCGCCGCTGCTGATCATGGCGCGCGCCGTCATCTGGGCGGTACGCCGCACGCCGATGGTGAACGCGGCGTGGGTCGACGGTGACGGCGGCGCCCAGATCAGCGTGCGGCACTACGTCAACCTCGGGATCGCTGCGGCCACCCCGCGCGGGCTTCTGGTGCCGAACATCAAGGACGCCCAGGACCTCAACATGCGAGAGCTCGCACGGGCCCTCGAGAAGCTCACCCTCACGGCGCGCGAGGGCAAGACCACGCCTGCCGACCAGCAGGGCGGCACGATCACGATCACCAACATCGGGGTGTTCGGAATGGATGCCGGCACCCCGATCATCAACCCCGGAGAGTCAGGCATCGTCGCGATGGGTACGATCCGGCAGAAGCCCTGGGTCGTGGACGGAGAGGTGCGCCCGCGCTATGTCACGACAGTCTCGGGCTCGTTCGACCACCGCGTCATCGACGGCGATGGGATGAGTCGCTTCATCGCCGACGTCGCGTCGATCCTCGAGGAACCCGCGCTGCTGCTCGACTGACCCGTCGCGCTCGGGAATGCCGGAATGTACCGGCCGCCCGTTTTGATAATGATTCTCACCGCCGTTATCATTGTCGACATGACAACCCGACGACTTTCCACCCTGCTCGCGCTCGGCGCGGCATCCGCCCTCACGCTCACGGCCTGCGCCGGCACGGGTGGAACGCCGGCGACATCCTCCCCGGCCGAAGCAACCATCGGCGTCGTCGCGTCGACCAACGTCTACGGTCAGATCGCCGAAGAGATCGGGGGTGATGCCGTCACCGTCACCTCGATCATCACGTCGTCGGCTCAGGACCCGCACGAGTTCGAGCCGACGGCCCAGGACCAGCTCACGGTTTCGGAAGCCGATCTCATCATCGAGAACGGCGGCGGATACGACGGCTTCATGGATGCCATGATCGAGGCCAGCGGCACGACGGCGCCCGTCATCACCGCTGCCACCTTCAACCACGACTACCCCGCTGAGGGCGAAGTTGGGGAGGAAGGTCACGACCACGCGGAGGAAGAGGGTCACGACCACACCGATGAGGACGGTCACGACCACGCGCACATCGAGGGATTCAACGAGCACGTCTGGTACGACCCGCACACCATGGAGCACCTCGCCGAAGCCATCGCTGAGGAGCTCTCGACGCTCGACCCCGACAACGCCGACCTCTTCGAGACCAACGCTGCAGCCTTCATCGACCAGATCGCCGGGCTGGAGGCATCCCTCGACGAGATCTCGGCAGCTCACGCCGGCACCGGAGTCTTCGTCACCGAGCCCGTGCCCGTCTACCTGATCGTGGCAGCCGGGCTCGAGAACCTGACGCCCGAAGCGTTCAGCGAGGCAGTCGAGGAGGGGCAGGACGTGCCCCCCGCAACTCTGCTCGAGGCGCTGGGCATCGTCGAAGACGGCTCCGTCAAGGTCGTCATCGCCAACGCACAGACCGGCGGCGCCGAGACCACGCAGGTCATCGATGCCGCGACCGCGCAGTCAATCCCGGTGCTGGAGTTCACGGAGACCCTCCCGGAGGGCCAGACTTACATCTCGTGGATGCAGCAGAACATCGCGGAGCTCGCGGACGCGCTCGACGCGTGAGCTCCAGCGCGACCTCGGACGCCCAGCCGCCGCTCCGCATCCGCGGAGCGGCGCTGCGCCGTGGCGAGCGGGAACTGTGGGCCGGGCTCGACCTCGACGTCGAACCCGGCGAGTTCATCGCGGTTCTCGGACCCAGCGGCTCCGGCAAGACGACGCTGCTGCGTGCCATCCTGGGCCTCGAGCACCTGAGCGCTGGGGCGATCGAGACGAGCGGTCGCCGGGTCGAGCGCCGGGGCAACCGGCACATCGGCTACGTACCCCAGCAGCGCCCCCTTCCGCCCGAAACCGCATTGCGCGGTCGCGACCTCGTGACCCTCGGTGTCACCGGCCACAAGTTCGGCTTCAGCCTCCCAAGCCGGCGCGATCGCGAACGCGTCGATGTGCTGGTGGCAGACGTCGGCGCCGAGGGGTTCGCCGACCGGCCCGTGGGCGAACTCTCCGGCGGCGAGCAGCAGCGGCTGCGCATCGGGCAGGCGATCGCCGACGACCCCGGCCTGCTGTTGTGCGACGAGCCGCTCACGAGTCTCGACCTGGCCAACCAGCAGGCGATCGTGGCGCTCATCGACAGGCATCGCCGCCAGCGCGGCACCGGGGTTCTCTTCGTCACGCACGACATCAACCCTGTCCTCGACGTCGTTGACCGCATCCTCTACATCGCCGGGGGGCGCTTCACGCTCGGAAAGCCCGATGAGGTCTTGCAGACGAGCGTTCTCAGTGACCTCTACGGCGCTCCCGTCGCTGTGCTGCGGGCAGGCGATCGCCTCGTGGTCGTGGGCGCGCCGGATGCCGAGGTCTCGCACCATCACCACCACGACGGCGACGAACCCGGTGGGGTGCACGTATGAACTGGTCTGACATCGGCGACGCGATGTTCGGGGGATTGGCTGACTATGGCGCGATCCTCGCGCTGGTGTCGAACTCGGTCATCGCGGGGGCAGTGCTGGGCCTGGTCGGCGGCCTCGTCGGCGTCTTCGTGATGCAGCGCGACATGGCTTTCGCCGTCCACGGCATCAGCGAACTCTCGTTCGCGGGAGCCGCATTCGCGCTCCTCATCGGCTGGGATGTCGTGACGGGGTCGATCGTGGGCTCGCTCATCGCCGCCGGGCTCATCGGATGGCTCGGCGCGCGGGCGCGGGACCGTAACTCGTTCATCGGCGTGCTGATGCCGTTCGGCCTCGGCCTCGGCATCCTGTTCCTCTCGCTATACAGCGGTCGCAGCGCCAACCGGTTCAGCCTGCTGACGGGTCAGATCGTCTCGGTGCAGAACGCGCAGCTCGGGTGGTTGATCGCGATCAGCATCCTGGTTCTGCTCGGACTGCTCTTCATCTGGCGGCCGTTGCGCTTCGACTCGCTTGACCCGCAATCCGCTGCAGCGCGCGGCGTACCGGTCACGGCGGTCTCGCTCGGATTCATGCTGCTGCTCGGGCTGATCGTCGCCGTGGCGATCCACATCATCGGCGCGCTCCTGGTCATGGCCCTGCTCGTGACCCCCGCTGCTGCTGCCATGCGCATCGCATCCGGGCCCTGGAGCGTTCCGCTGCTGGCGGCCGGCTTCGGCTTCGTGTCGGCAGTGGGTGGCATCCTGCTGGCGATCGCCGGAACCCTCCCGGTGAGTCCCTACATCACGACGATCTCGTTCTTGATCTATCTCGTCTGCCGCCTCGTCGGCGGCCGGCGCGGTCGGGTGACACGGGCGCGGTTCGCGTGAGGGAGCGCGCCAGCTCCCAGCCTGCACAGAACACGGCTCGATAGACTCCCGGCCATGGCGCAACGCAATACCTGGCAACGCGAACGCGTGCGCGCGGCGCTGGGCGATGCCCCCGGGTTCATCAGTGCCCAGTCACTTCACGCCGTTCTTCGTGATGAAGACACGGGGATCGGCCTCGCGACGGTCTACCGCGCCCTGGCAAGTCTCGCCGATGAGGGCGCGGCCGACACGCTGCACGGACCCGACGGCGAAAGCCTCTACCGTGCGTGCGAGACCTCGGGGCACCACCATCACCTGATCTGTCGGTCCTGCGGCGCGACCGTGGAGATCGCAGCGACCCCCGTCGAGCAGTGGGCCCGGTCGGTTGCGCAGCAGCACGGCTACACGGATGCCGAGCATGTCGTCGACATCTTCGGGCGCTGCCCCGAGTGCACGGCGCGCGCCCGCGCGGCATCCGGCGACGGGAACCGTGCGCGCTGACGCTCCGGCGACCGAAGGCGTCCGCTCCGAGGGTGCGAGCCCGGGAGTACGGGCGGGAGTCGGCGTCGGAATCGGCATCCTCTTCATCGCGCTTCTTGTCGCGATTGATGCCCTCGCGCCCTCACTGTTCGCCTCACCGCTATCGACTCGCGCCCAGGATGGGCTGACCCTCGCGATCAGCGTTCTCATCGAGTCGCTCCCGTTCGTGGTGCTCGGTGTGGTGCTGTCGATCGTCGTGCAGGTGTGGATCCCGCCAGGAGTGCTCGAGCGATGGATGCCACGCACCCCGTGGCTGCGACGCGGCGTGCTGTCCCTGCTCGGAATGTTCATTCCCGTGTGCGAGTGCGGCAACGTCCCGTTCGCCCGTGGCCTGCTGATGCGCGGGTTCACGGTGCCCGAGACCCTCACCTTCCTCATCGCGGCACCCATCGTGAACCCCATCGTGATCATCACGACGCACCAGGCGTTCGGGTTCAGCGACGGCATCCTGGTGGCGCGCCTGGTGGGCGGCTTCCTGATCGCAAACCTCCTCGGCTGGCTGTACAGCCGGCATCCGAGCCCCGACGCGCTGCTGACCGACCGGTTCCGCGACACGTGCGAGCTCGTGACTCATGAGCCCGGCGGCAAGGGGCGCCGGAGCCTTGCCCAATTGGTCGTCGAGCTGCGCGCCGTCATGCCCGCGCTTATCATCGGATCCGCCATCGCCGGAGCCGTTCAAGTGCTGATCCCGCGGGACGTGCTGTTGGCGATCGGATCGAATCCGGCACTGTCGATCGTCGCCATGATCGCGCTCGCAATGGTCGTCTCGATCTGCTCCAACGTCGACTCGTTCTTCGCGCTGTCGTTCGCCTCGACCTTCACCCCCGGCTCGATCGTGGCGTTCCTTCTTGTCGGCCCGCTGGTGGATGTGAAGATGCTCGCCCTGCTGCGCACGACCTTCACGACCCGCACCCTCGTCGGGATCGTCGTGGTCGTCGTGCTGTCTGCCTTCGCGATGGGGACGGTGGTGAACCTTCTTGCCTAGGCTCAGCTCCCTCGGAACACGCTGGCTCGGTGTAGGGCTCGCCTCAGCCCTCGCCGTCCTCACTATCGGGCTTGCGGTGACGGGGCGACTGTCGCTCTACATCAACCCTGAGTCGGCGTGGTTCGCGGTGGGTATGTCGGTCATCGTTCTGATTGGCGCCATCGCGTCCTTCGCGCTTCCGCTGGGCGCCGAAGACGACCACGGACACGACCATGGCGACGCCGCTCCCGCGCGGCACACGGATGCCGAGAGCGGCCACGGTGCGGCCGATGATCATGACCACGACGCCGCCCCTGCGCGCGGCCACACCCGGCATCCGGTTGCCCTCGCCGGCACGGTCGTCGCCGGAGTGCTTGCGAGTGCCGTCGTGGTCGGCGCGCTCGCCCTGCCACCCTCGTCGCTGTCGCCGCAATTCGCCTCGACGAGCGCCTCGACCACGCCGGTGCTGTTCGGCGGCCGGGATGTCGTCACCCTGGCTTCCACGGGCGATACGGCGACCTTCGGGGTGGGCGAGTGGGCGACGGTGTTCGCGACGGCGACAGACCCGGCATCCTTCGACGGCGACGCCGTCACTCTGACCGGTTTCGTCTCCCCGGGCGATGCCGGGGCCGGCTTCCTGCTGTCGCGGTTCGTCATCACCCACTGCGTCATCGACGCGCAACTGGCCGCGGTGCCGATCGCGTGGGGCGGCACGGCAGCGCCCGAGGGCGAGTGGGCTACCGTGA
The DNA here is from genome assembly GCF_057706855.1 of Microbacterium sp. bgisy207. NCBI lineage: Bacteria > Bacillati > Actinomycetota > Actinomycetes > Micrococcales > Microbacteriaceae > Microbacterium > Microbacterium sp. bgisy207. Next base: position 125,335 of record NZ_JBYIPB010000004.1, on the reverse strand, counting down.
CGGGCACGGTGCGCTCGGACTCCGACGGGCGGCTGCACATCGCTGCCGACTCGGTCGAGACCGTACCCGAGCCCGAGGACCCGTATGAGTACTGACGCGGGCCGTCGGCGCGACTCGGCTGCGCCGTCGCGCCGACAGCGAGCTGCCCGTCGACGACTGCGGGGATTCGTCCTCGGCTTCGTCGGGGTCGCTGCGGCCATCGGGCTCGTCGGCGCGCTCGGAGCCGCGGCCACCGTTCTCATGGGGCCGCGAGTGACCGCGGTGCAGGTCGACCCGTCAGCTGCCATCGCGGCATCCGGGTCCCGGCTCATCGTGACGACCTCGCAGTCGCTCGCCGACGTCGACCCGACCTCTGTCACGGTGACCCCCGCAACACCGTTCGACATCGACACCTCGGGTCGCAGCATCGGGGTGCGCTTCACGGTGCCGCTGGATGCCGACACCGAGTACACCGTCACGATCGACGGGGTGACCGGAGTGTCGGGGGGGCCGTCATCCACGATCACCGAGACGTTCACCACGCCTCCGAGCGAGGTGTTCCTGTTGCAGCGGGGCACGGTCGATGGCGACACCATCTTCCGCACCGACCTCACCGGCGAGGCCGCCGTCGCGGTGTTCGCTCACCCGCACATCGAGGACTATCGCGCGACCCGCGACCACCTGGTCGTGCTCGTTGACGAGGACGGCGAAAGCGCGCTCATCATGACCGACCTCGACGGGCAGAACCCGGTCGAGCTGACCCTGCCGGGCACGGGATACATCGCTGACCTGCAGATCGCCGACCGGGGGGAGCGAATCGGGTACCTGTTCACGTCGTCGACGGTGGGGACGGGTAGCGGCGACGAATCGGCGCTGTACACGGCATCCCTTGGCACACCGACCGCCGACCCCACGAAGGTCGTCGTCGCGGGGGCTGACGAGCGGGTCGCACAGTGGTCGTTCGTCCCCGATACCGACAGTGTGTTGCTGGTCGCGTTCGATGGCACGCTGCTGCTGACGGCGCCCGACGGATCGGCCCCGACAGCTCTCGGGCTGGCGCTCGCGATCGATGGCATTGCCCCGGGAACCGCCGAGGCGATCGTCGAACGGATCGACGGGCTCGTCGTCCTCGACCTGCTCACCGGTGAGGAGACTCCCTTGGATGTCGGCGCCGATCCCGCGGTGATCGGCAGCGTGATGCCGCTCCCGCGCGGCGGCACCCTCCGCACGACCTTCCCGATTGCCGACACCGGCCTGCCGACCGGCGCGACATCCGTCGTCCTCGTCGATGACGCCGGGACGTCGACGGAGGTGTTCTCGGCACCCGATACTGACGCGGTTCTGCAGACCTGCGTGTCGCCAAGCGGACAGTACGCGGCGATGCTCGTGGCGCCCGACCTGGCATCCAACCCGTACGACACCTACCAGCTGCCCCTGCCCGCCACGGTAGAGACCCACATCGTCGAACTTCCGCGGGGCGATGGTTCCCAAGCCCGCGAACTCGTCGCGCTGGCTGGCTCGTCGATTTCGTGGTGCCGCCAGTCGGTGTCGTGGCGGTGAAGAACCGCGACGGACTGCGTCCGGCGACGCGCGCGGACCTATCCGGCCTACCGGTGGAGGTCGCGCCGACACTGCTCGGTGCGCATCTGGTCGTCGAGCTCGGCGGGGAGCGCGTTGTTGCCCGTCTCACCGAGGTCGAGGCCTACCACGGCGCTGGAACAGGGGAGGTTCCCGATCCCGGATCCCACGCGCGGTCGGGTCGCAGCGCCCGGAACGCAACGATGTGGGGGGCGCCGGGTCACCTGTACGTGTATCTCAGTCACGGCATCCATTCGTGCGTCAACGTCGTGTGTGCACCGGCGGGCGTCGCCGGTGGGGTGCTGCTGCGGGCTGGCGAGATCGTCGAGGGTGCTGAGGTCGCGACGCGACGCCGGTTCGGGGCAAGGGAACCGGGACCCGCGCGGGACCTCGCACGCGGACCCGGCCGTCTCGGTCAGGCTGTCGGGCTGCGTCATGCGGAGCACGACGGCATCGATGCCGTCGCAGGCATGGGTCGTGCCGGGGCCGTCGCGCGGCTGCTCATGCGCGAGGAGCCACTGGCGCCCTTGGCGACCGGGCCGCGGGTCGGGGTCGCCGGAATCGCGGGCACGGATGCCTACCCCTGGCGGTTCTGGATCCCGGGAGATCCCACGGTCTCGGCGTTCCGCTGGGGCCGGGGTGCTGGACCTGAGGCTTTCGGCACCCGTACAGCCGAACGCGCCCCGGAGGCGTGAGCTTCCGGGGCGCGTCAGGGACGAGATCAGCTGGCCTGCAGCGACTCCTCGAGTGCGGCATCCGCGGCCTTGAGGATTCCCGCGGCCACCTCGAGTCCCTCGATGCGGCCGAGCTCGGTGTCTTCGTGCTCGATGTTGACGTAGATGTCGGGGTCGACCTCGTGCAGCGCACGGAGGAACTCGGTCCAGAACGCGACGTCGTGACCCTTTCCGAGAGCGACGAAGTCCCACGCGGAGTTCTTCGGCCACTCGTTGGCCCACTCGTCGCCACCGAGGTTGACGCGCGGCTCCTCGGGCGACAGCTTGCGGAAGCTGTTGTCGAGCACACCGTAGAGCGCGGCGTTCTCGGTGTTGATCCGCACGTCCTTCGCGGCTGCCTGGAAGACGAGCGGTCCGAGGTGGCGCACGACGGCGACCGGATCCATCTGCTGCCAGAACAGGTGCGAGGCGTCGAGCTCGACGCCGACGTGGGTCGCCCCGGTCAGTTCGACGAGCTTGAACACGTCAGCCGAGTTGAACACGATGTTCTGGGGGTGCAGCTCGAGTGCCACCTTCACATCGTGGTCGGCGGCCAGGCGGTCGGTCTCGCGCCAGAAGTCGGCGGCGATCTGCCACTGGTAGTCGAGCACCTCCAGCGCGGCGGAGTTCCAGGCGTTGACGATCCAGTTCGGACGCGTCGCGCCGGGCTCCCCACCGGGAAGGCCCGACATCGTCACGACGCGGTGCTGGCCGAGGCGATTCGCGAGACGGATGGCGCGGCGTACGTCCTCGCTGTGCTTGTCGCCGATGACGGGGTTCGGATGCAGCGGGTTGCCGTTGCAGTTCAGGCCGGCGATGCCGACGCCGGTTCCCTCGAACAGTCCGAGGAAATCATCGCGGGCAGCATCGCTGACGAGGATGTCGTCCATCGTGGGAACGTGGGTGGCGGGGAGGAACCCGCCGGTGTTGATCTCGAGGCCGGTCAGCCCCAGATCGGCGACGACCTTGATCGCTTCGGGAAGCGAGCGGTCGTGCAAGATCGCGTTGTAGACGCCGAGTCGCATGGTGCGTATGTCCTTTCTCAGTTTCCGACCGGGACGGTTGCGCCGCCCTGGGCCGCGGACTGCGCGACGGCGTCGAGCAGGAGCATGTTGCGAAGTCCGTCGGCGAAGTCCGCGTTGCGCGGCAGCGACTCCGACTCGGGGATCCCGGCGACCTCTTCGAGGAAGGCTCGGGCCTGGAAGACGAATCCGTCGTTCTGGCCGACGCCGACACCCGGAGCATCCATGGGCAGACCGCCGCGCCAGTACGGGTGCGCGGGGCCGAGGACGACGGTGCGGTAGCCCGAGGTTCCCGGGTCCTCGTCGGGCGTGAAGATCTCGATCTGGCCGGGATTGCGGAAGTCGAACCGCGCCGCGCCCTTCTCGCAGAAGATCTCGAAGCTCAGCGAGTTCGGGTGACCGGCCGCAACGCGCGAGACCTGGAGGTTCCCGGTGGCGCCGTTCTCGTACTGCGCCGAGAACGTCGCGACATCGTCGTTCTCAACGGTGTCGCGCTCCTCGCTGACGGCGCCGCCTTCGTGGCCGACGACCGTGCCGAGCGGCTTCGGTCGCGTCGGGAACACCGTGCTGAGCGTTCCGCCGCGCACGGACGTGATGTCGGCGCCGACGGCGAACTCCGTCAAGTAGGAGAGGTGGCTGCCGATGTCGGCGAGCGCGCCGGACCCGTTCGGACCCTTGTAGCGCCAGCTGATCGGGCCCTCGGGGTCGCAGCCGTAGTCGGCCCAGTAGCTGGCGCTGATGTTCAGCGGGCGGCCCAGACGTCCCGACTGCACGAGGCGGCGGATGGACGCGATGCCCGGCGAACGACGGAAGGTGAGGCCGATCCGCCCGATCGTCGAAGCGCTGTCTGCTGCCGCCACCATCGCGCGTGCATCATCGATCGTGTCCGACAGGGGCTTCTCGCACAGCACGTGCTTGCCGGCGGCCAGCAACGCCTCGACGATCTCGCGGTGGAGACGGTTGGCGACCACCACCGACACGACGTCGATGTCATCTGCCTCGACGATCGCCTCCCACGACGTGTCGAACCGCTCGTAGCCGAACCGGGCTGCCGTCGACTCGGCCAGCGGTGCGTAGACGTCGGCGATCGAGACGAGGCGGACGGGGGGAAGGATGCTGTCGTACAGCGTGGGGGCGGTACGGTAGGCGGCGGCGTGAGCCTTCCCAGCCATTCCGGCACCGATGACGGCGACGCCGATGCTCATGGGTTCTCCAACAGGTCAACCGGCGTCCTCACGGCGCCGGTGCGGTGAGAAGGCCCCGAGTGGGGCGCTCCACAACGACTATAGGATTGACCGAATGTCCTGTCAAAGGTGTTTTTGAGACATTTCGTCAGAGAAGGTCGACGACGGATCCCCGCGCGGCGCTTTCGCGCGCGGCATCCAGGACCGCGAGCACCGCGATGCCCTCATCCGCGGGAACGGGTCCGTGTCCTCCGGCGAGGACCGCGGCCGCGAACGCGTCGTAGTACGCCGTGTAGTCACCTTGCGCGGATGGGACGCGCGTCTCACCCGCACCCGTGCGCAGGGCGCCCCAGCGTGCCGGGGACTCGTACCCCCAGGTGTCCCGAGAGCCCGCAGGTCGCTCTCCGGCCAGAACGGCGTCGACCTGCACGTCGGTGTAATCCGAGACGTACGAGCCCTCGGTGCCATGCAGTCGGATCTCACGAGAGGCGAGGCGGTCGAGCTTGGAGGACGAGATGTGCGAGTGGCATCCGTTCGCGTGCTCGATCGTGACGGCGAACCCGCAGTCGGTGACGCCCGCCGGCAACTCGACGACATCGAGGATTGCGTGAACCCGACGGGCCGGACCGCACAGGTAGAGAGCCTGATCGACCACGTGGCTGCCGAGATCCCGGAGTAGCCCTCCCCCTTCTCCCGCTTCGAGAGTGCTCGGATCGTCTTGGTCGCAGCGGAGATCCAGGCGGCGGAGCTCGCCGAGGACGCCGGAGTCGAGGACACCCCTCGCCGTGACGATGTCGGCGTCGAGTCGCCGGTTGTGGAAGACGTTCAGAAGCAGCCCGGCGGCATCCGCCGCGTCGGCCAGTTCGCGCGCTGCGGCGGCGCTGGGGGCGAACGGTTTGTCGGCGACGACGTGCATCCCCAGGCCGAGAGCCTCGAGCACGAGTGCCTGGCGAGTGGTCGGGGGAGTCGAGATCACGACGGCCTCCGCGCCCGCGTGGGCCAGGTCTTCGAGTGATGAGAAGACCGGCACATCGGGCAGATCCTCGTGGACTTGCGCGATCCGTTCGGAGGAGCGCGCGACCACGCCGACGAGCTCGCACTGGTCGGATGCCTGCAGGTAGGGAGCGTGGAACAGTCGCCCGCCGACGCCGTAGCCGACGAGGCCGATGCGGATCGCCATGGGGGTCCTTCCGAGGAGGGGTGTGCCGGATCATCAGAACGAGTAGCGAGATTGACAGAACAATTGCCCGCGGTCAACCCTGACGGGGTCCGATCGCGGCGTGGCCGGCGTCCCGGGGGAGCCGCCACGCTCCCCACAGCGGAACGAGCAGCAAGGCCGCGGTCGCCGCGAGCGCAAGACGGTAGGCCCAGACGTCGTCGACGCCGAGGGCGGCTGCGGCAACGGCGCCGCCGTGGACCAGCAGCGCGGCCCAGGCGACTCCGAGCACCGTCGCCACCTGCTGCAGGGTGGATGAGAGAGTGTTGGCCGCGGCCAGGCGCTCGGGTGGCACGTCGGTGAACTGGATGGTGGCGTACGCGGTAAAACCCGACGAGCGGAACACCCCGCTCATCGTCAGAAGGATGACGATCACGACGATGGAGGTTCCCGCGTCGACGCCCGCCAGACCGATCAGCGCGAGGGCGCCCAGTGCCACGGACCACGTGAGCAGGCGCCGGAAGCCCCATCGCCGGATGAGCCGCGTCGTGAAGGGCTTGATCCCCACGTTCCCGGCGAAGATCGCGGCGACGGCCAATCCGGCCGCCCAGGCCTCCCAACCGAAGGCGATCTGGTATTGCAGGGTGACGATGAGGGGAACGGCCGTGATCGTCATCCGGTAGACCGCCCCGCTGAGGTTGGCCACCCGGAAGGTCGCCGACCTCATGAGCGTCCAATCCAGCAGGGCGCCCGCACGCGCCGCGGTCGAGCGGACCGCGTAGGCCCCGACCGTGATGCCGATGGCGAGGGCAGCGAGCGCGACGCCGAGCGGGGCCGCCCGGGTGGCGATGCCCTCGGCGCCGAGGGTGATCAGCACGAGAGCGGCGCCGATCCAGGCGAATCCCCACCAGTCGAAGCGCGTGCGGGAAGCATCATCCGTACTGCGCGGCACGACCTTCAGGCCGATGAGGATCGCCGCGACGCCGAGCGGGATGTTCAGCAGGAAGATCCAGCGCCACCCGACCGTATCGGTCAGGATCCCGCCGACCGCCGGGGCGATCACGGGAGCGATCAGGCCGGGCCAGGTCAGGTAGGCGACCGCTTCGAGCAGTTCGGCGGGGCGTGCCGTTCGCAGCACCGCGGTGCGGCCGACCGGGATCATAAGCGCGCCGCCGAAGCCCTGGACGATGCGCCACGCGGTCAGGGTGATGAGGTCCCCCGACAGTGCACACCCGAGCGAGCCGATCGTGAAGATCGCGACCGCAAGGAGGAACACCAGCCGGATGCCGAGTCTGTCTCCCAACCAGCCGGTCGCCGGCAGGGCTATTGCGACCACCAGGAGATATGCGACGATCGTCACACTCGCTCCGACGGCAGTGACGCCGAACTCGGATGCGATGGCGGGCAAGGCCGTTTGAAGGATCGTGGCATCGAGGCTCTCCATGAAGAACGCCCCGGCTGCGAGCAGCGCCAGACCGCGGGAAAACCGGGTCGGCGTGCTCACGGTCACTCCTTCTGAAACGTAACGATAAGGTAACGGAACAGACAAGCGGTTGTCCGTATGTATTGACATACTGCACGATGACGGTGATCAAAGCCGATCCGCCGCGACGTTCGCGGCTCAACAATGAAGGGAGTCGCGGGATGAAGTCCTCGCTGCTCGATTCTTTCGCGCCTCGCCCGAAGCGCGCTCGTATTGGCGCCGTTGTGGCGGTCATCGCTGTCGTGGGGCTCGGCCTCGCAGGCTGCACCGGAGGCGGCACTCCGTCGCCCACCGAGACCAACGCCGACGGTGGCGGGGCCTCGAACGGTGTCAAGGTCGTCGTCATGGGCGGCGCACCGGATGACCCGTTCTGGTCCACGGTGAAGCGTGGAGCAGAAGCCGCTGCTGCAGCGGTCGAGTTCGGCGGTGGAACCGTCGAGTTCGTCTCCATGCCGAACTACGACAACTTCGACGCCGACGCGGCGAAGCTGGTGGCAACGATGAAGTCGATGGAGCCCAGCGCCGTCGTCATCCCGAACTGGTCCCCCGACGCCCAGAACGAGAACATCAAGGCCATCTCCGACGCGGGCATCCCGGTCATCATCTACAACTCCGGGCAGGGCACGATCGACGATGTCGGTGCCGGAATCTACATCGGTTCTGACGACTCGGTCGCTGGAGTCGCCGGCGGCGAAGCCTTCGCTGAGGACGGCGCGAAGAACGTGCTGTGTGTCAACACTCTGCCCGGCAAGGTGAACTCCGAGGCCCGCTGTGCCGGTGTCATCGAAGGCGCGACTGCCAAGGGTGCAGCCGCTTCGGCGCTGAACCTGCCTGACTCCCAGTTCGGCGACCCGTCTGCCGTCACGCAGGCGATCAAGGGTGCGCTCCTGAGCGACCCGACGATCGACGCCGTGATCACGATCGGCACGACTGACGCTGACAGCGCAGCCCTCGCCATCGAGCAGGCCGGCGCCACCGAGACCGTCCTTCTCGGCACCTTCGACGTGTCGGAAGCGAGCCTGGACAGGATCGCGGAGGGCACACAGGCCTTCGCGATTGACCAGCAGCCCTACGCACAGGGCTACTACGCGACCTCTGCCGCATTCCAGCAGGCCGCGTACGGGATCTACCTCCCCGTCAGCCCGCTGCTCACCGGGCCGGCACTGATCACCCAGGACAACATCGACGTCGTGCTCAAGGGCGTCGAACTCGGAGTCCGCTGAACCCAGGTGGGTGCCGGTACGCCGGCACCCACCGTTCACTCACTGAAGAGGAACGAACGATGACCACTCGCGTGAATCCCGACGACTCGGGAACCATCACCCGGCCCCCGACCGGGACCGTCCCCAGCCAGCCCGTCGCTGTCCACCGGAGCACCTTCAGCTGGCGGTCCCTGACGCATCGCCCGGAAACCGGTGCTTTCGTCGGAACCGCGCTCGTCTTCGTCTTCTTCGCGATCTTCGGTGGTGCGCAGTTCCTCAGCCTGGGTGGAACCGCGAGCTGGCTCAACATCGCGGCGGAGCTGGCGATCATCGCGCTCCCCGTCGGCCTGCTGATGATCTCCGGCGAGTTCGACCTGTCCGTCGGATCCGTCGTCGCCGGAAGCTCCGTGACGTTGGCGCTCGTTTCGGGTGCCGGCGGCGCCCCGATGTGGGTCGGCGTCATCGCCGCACTCGCGCTCGGCGTGCTCGTCGGCTTCGTGAACGGGTACATCGTCACCCGGACGAACGTCCCCTCTTTCATCGTGACGCTCGCCATGCAGTTCGCTCTGGCCGGCCTCACGCTGGGCATTGCGCGCCTCCTGACCGGCAGCACGAGCATCCCTCTGGATGTCGATCCCTTCTTCAAGGCGGTTTTCGGCGCGCTCATCGGTGGTCAGTTCGAGGTGGCAATCATCTGGGCCATCGTGATCGCGTTGGTTGTCGCGTGGATCCTTCAGATGACGAAGTACGGAAACTGGATCTTCGCCACCGGCGGTGACACCCAGAGTGCGCGTGCATCGGGAATCCCCGTCAATAAGGTCAAGATCGGTCTGTTCATCAGCACCTCGGTTGGTGCGAGCCTGGTCGGGATCATCCAGACATCCCTGTACAACGGTGCGCAGACGGGCGTCGGCCAGTCGTTCGTGTTCAACTCGGTGATCGCGGTCGTCGTCGGTGGTGTGCTCCTGACCGGCGGATACGGTTCGGTCATCGGCGTGATCCTCGGAACGCTGACCTTCGCAATCGTCAACCAGGGCATCTACTACACCGGCTGGAACTCGGACTGGGCCGCACTCATCCTCGGCATCCTGCTGCTGGCCGCGGTTCTCATGAACAACACGTTCAGAAAGCTCGCTCTCACCGGTGGAGCAAGTAAGCCATCTACGAAGAAGGGGAAGTGACGTGTCCGCTCCGATTCTGCAACTCAGTCAAGTCACCAAGAGCTTCGGCACCAACACCGCGCTCGCGGGGATCTCGCTGGAAGTGAATCCCGGTGAGGTGCTTTGCCTCCTGGGCGACAACGGCGCCGGCAAGTCGACCCTCATCAAGGTCCTCTCGGGGGTCCACAAGCCTTCGTCGGGAACTGTCGCGGTCGATGGCGCGGTGACGACCTTCAACAGCCCGAAGGACGCCAGCGCGCTCGGCGTCGCGACGGTCCACCAGTACGGCGGCACATTTCCGCTGATGTCGGTTTCTCGGAACTTCTTCGTCGGCCGCGAGCCCACGAAGGGCTTCTGGCCCTTCCGCCGCTTCGACAAGAAGACGGCGAACGAGGTTTCCGTCGCTGAGCTGCAGAAGCTCGGCATCACCCGGGTCACCGATGGCAACCGACTCGCGGGGAGCCTCTCGGGTGGTGAGCGCCAGTCGCTGGCCATCGCCCGCGCCGTGTATTTCGGTGCTCGCGTCCTGATCCTCGACGAGCCGACCTCGGCTCTCGGCGTCAAGCAGTCCACCCACGTGCTGCGCCTGATCATGCACGCGCGGGCACAGGGCATCGCGGTCGTTTTCGTCACGCACAACGTCACTCACGCGATGGCCGTCGGGGACCGCTTCGCCGTGCTCATCCACGGGAAGAAGGCCGACGACTTCCGAAAGGGCGAACGCACGCGTGAGCAGATCACCGACCTCATGGCCGGTGGCGAGGCCATGGCCGAACTCGAGGCGGAGCTGGCCGAGCTGACCGGCCCCATCCGCACGAGATAAGTGGTTGAAAGGGGGGTGGGGACGCGCTGATGCGATCCCGCCCCTCTTCTCTTTCGCCGCACCTTCCCCTATAATGTTCGTATGACAGGACAAAGTCCTTCAGAGAGAGAGAAGAGCGAGCAATGGCGACGACGCCCGATAGCCGCTTCGACGTCGTGACGATCGGCCGGATCGGTATCGATGTCTACCCTCTTCAAGACGGAGTGGGACTCGAGGATGTCGAGACGTTCGGCAAGTACCTCGGTGGCAGCGCGACCAACGTCGCGATCGCCGCGGCCCGCCACGGGCTGCGAACGGCGGTGATCACGGCCACCGGCGATGACCCGTTCGGACGCTTCGCACACCGTGAGCTCACGCGGCTCGGGGTGGATGACCGGTTCGTGGCCACAGTGCCCGACCTCAACACTCCGGTGACGTTCTGCGAGATCTTCCCGCCCGACAACTTTCCGCTCTACTTCTACCGGACGCCGATCGCGCCGGACCTCGTGCTCACCAACGACAACCTCGACCTCGACGCGATCAGTCGGGCGAAGGTCTTCTGGGCGACGGTGACCGGCCTGTCCAAGGATCCCAGCCGAACGGCACACCACACCGCCTGGGCGGCGCGCGGCCGGGCGCCGCTGACCATCCTCGATCTCGACTTCCGCCCGATGTTCTGGCCGTCGGCCGAGGCAGCCACGCGCGAAGTCGAGAAAGCGCTCGGCAAGGTGACCGTCGCCGTGGGCAACCGTGAGGAGTGCGAAGTCGCCGTCGGAGAGACCGACCCGCACCGCGCAGCCGATGCGCTGCTCGAACGAGGCGTCGAGCTGGCTGTCGTCAAGCAGGGCCCGCGTGGTGTGCTCGCCAAGACCCGATCGGAGAGCGTCGAGGTTGAGCCCTACCCCGTCGAGGTCGTCAACGGCCTCGGCGCCGGCGACGGCTTCGGTGGAGCGCTCTGCTACGGCCTCCTCCAAGACTGGTCGCTGGAGCGCGTGATCCGCTTCGCGAACATCGCGGGTGCGATCGTCGCCACCCGGCGCGAATGCTCCACGGCCATGCCGACCTCCGATGAAGTCGAAGCAGTCCTCGCGGAGGTGTCGCATGTCGCTCTCTGAAACCCTCGATACGCTGCCCGCGGAGGCGCTTGATCGACTCCGCAGCATTCGGCATTCGCAGCCGGCCGCGATCCCCATGCTGATGGCTGAGCGGTCTCGCCGTCGGCTCGTCACGGGCGACGGGCGGCTGTTCATCATCGCCGCCGATCACCCCGCCCGCGGCGCGCTCGGGGTGGGACGCAACGGCATGGCCATGGCCAACCGCTACGATCTGCTCCGTCGCCTCGCCATCGCCCTCTCCCGTCCCGGGGTGGACGGCGTACTCGGAACCCCGGACATCATCGAGGACCTCGCGATCCTCGGGCTGCTCGAGGGCAAGGTCGCGGTCGGATCGATGAACCGGGGCGGCCTGCGCGGGGCCGTCTTCGAGATGGACGACCGGTACACCGGGTACGACGTGGATTCGATGCGCGCCGCAGGGTTGGATGCCGCGAAGCTCCTCGTCCGCATCAACCTGAAAGACCCCGGAACGGCCAACACGCTGGAAGAGACCGCGCGTGCGGTCACCGCAGCCGCACGGGCCGAGCTGCCGATCATGCTCGAACCGTTCATGAGCGAGTGGGACGGGGACCGGATCGTCAACGACCTGTCCACCGAAGCGGTCATCACTTCGGTGGCGATCGCGTCCGGCCTGGGCGGTACTTCGGCCTACAGCTGGCTCAAGCTCCCCGTCGTGGCGGAGATGGAGCGCGTGATGGAAGCCGCCACCCTCCCCACCCTGCTCCTCGGCGGAGACAATGGGAGCGAACCTCACGAGACGTTCGCCGCGTGGTCGCGTGCCCTCGCCCTGCCGGGGGTGCACGGCCTCGTCGTCGGACGCACCTTGCTCTACCCGGCCGATGGCGACGTGACCGCCGCGGTCGATGCCGCGGCCGCACTGGTCCACGGCAACTGATCAGACCTCGACAAGCGAAGGAATCATCATGACCAACGTTACGGAAGCCCCGGCTGCAGACGCATCCGCGGGCACACTGCCCGTGCTCTCGCACTGGATCGACGGTGCAATCCGCGAATCGGGCAGCGGGCGCACCGCCCCGGTGTTCAACCCGGCGACCGGCCGCGAGAGCGCGCGGGTCGCGCTGGCCGACCAGGCCGAGATCGACGAGGCGATCGCCTCCGCGCAGCGCGGTTTCGAGCTGTGGAGCTCGTACTCGATCGCCAAGCGCCAGACCGTGCTGTTCGCCTTCCGTGAGCTGCTGAACGCCCGCAAGACCGAGCTGGCCGCCATCATCACCGCGGAGCACGGCAAGGTGCTCTCGGACGCGATGGGCGAGATCCTGCGCGGTCAGGAAGTCGTCGAACTCGCCACGGGCTTCCCCCACCTGATCAAGGGCGCCTACTCCGAGAACGCCTCCACGGGCATCGACGTCTACTCGCTCAAGCAGCCCCTGGGCGTTGTGGGGATCATCTCCCCGTTCAACTTCCCCGCGATGGTGCCGATGTGGTTCTTCCCCATCGCGATCGCCGCCGGCAACTCGGTGGTCGTCAAGCCCAGCGAGAAGGACCCCTCCGCATCGCTGTGGCTTGCGCAGCTGTGGAAGGAAGCCGGGCTCCCCGACGGCGTCTTCACCGTCCTGCAGGGTGACAAGCTCGCCGTCGACGGGCTCCTGAACAGCCCGGTGGTGCAGTCGATCTCGTTCGTCGGCTCGACCCCGATCGCTCAGTACATCTACGAGACCGCCGCACGCAACGGCAAGCGGGTGCAGGCTCTGGGTGGTGCGAAGAACCACATGCTCGTGCTTCCGGATGCCGACCTCGATCTCGTCGCCGACCAGGCCATCAACGCCGGGTACGGCGCCGCCGGTGAGCGCTGCATGGCGATCTCGGTCGTGCTCGCCGTGGAGCCGATCGCCGATGAGCTCATCGAGAAGATCGCCGAGCGGATCGGGCGCCTGCGCATCGGCAACGGTGCCGGCGGCGCGAACGGAGAGCCGGACATGGGTCCCCTCATCACCGGAGTGCACCGTGACAAGGTCTCCTCGTATGTCGACATCGCCGAGGCCGACGGCGCGACGATCGTCGTCGACGGTCGCGGATTCACGGTCGACGGTCACGAGGACGGCTTCTGGTTCGGTCCGACCCTGATCGACAAGATCCCCACGACCTCGCGTGCCTACCAGGAGGAGATCTTCGGGCCCGTGCTCGAGATCGTCCGGGTGGAGAGCTACCAGGAAGGCGTCGAACTCATCAACTCCGGCGCGTTCGGCAACGGAACTGCGATCTTCACGAACGACGGAGGCGCCGCACGCCGGTTCCAGAACGAGGTCCAGGTGGGGATGATCGGCATCAACGTCCCGATCCCCGTCCCCGTGGCTTACCACTCGTTCGGCGGGTGGAAGGCATCCCTGTTCGGTGACGCGAAGGCGTACGGCGTGCATGGTTTCGACTTCTTCACGCGTGAGAAGGCGATCACGAGCCGCTGGCTGGACCCGGCGACCCACGGCGGCATCAACCTCGGGTTCCCGCAGAACAACTGACCGACCGGACGCCGCGGCCCGCTGACAGACCGGGCTGCGGCGTCCCTCTTCGAGAAGGCACGATGATGAGCGCCACCGACCAGCGCTGGTTCCACCGGCGGGGACAGCTTGCCCGCGACGGCTGGGAGAGCGTCGTCGACAGATCCACCCCGGGGTGGGCACACACCGGGTTGCGTGTGGCCGAGCTGGCGGATGGAGTCGAGCTCGCGCTGACCGAGCTCGACGTCGAGCGCATCGTGGTTCCGCTGTCGGGGTCTTTCGAGGTCACGCACCGCGATGACGAGGGTTCGACGACGACGACCCTCGCGGGCCGCGCATCGGTCTTCGACGGCCCCACCGACGTGCTCTACCTCGGCGCAGGAACGAGCGGATCCCTCCGGGGCCAGGGGCGCGTGGCGATCGCGACCTCGCCGACCGCCGATCGCCGCCCCATGCGCTACATCCCGGCATCCGACACCCCGGTCGAGCTCCGCGGCGCCGGGGCATCGAGCCGGCAGGTGCACAACTTCGGCACCCCGCAGGCACTGGATGCCGCGCGCCTGATCGTCTGCGAAGTCATCACCCCCGCCGACAACTGGTCGTCCTATCCGCCGCACAAGCACGATGAACACGACCCGGGTCACGAGTCGCGCCTCGAGGAGATCTACTACTTCGAAACGGCGCCGACCCGCGGCAGCGCGATCACGGCGGACACGGATGCCTCCTTCGGCCTGTTCAGCACGTACTCCTCACCCGCGGGTGACATCGACATCAATGCGATGGTGCGAACCGGCGATGTCGCCCTCGTCCCCTACGGCTACCACGGGCCGGCCGTTGCGGCCCCCGGCTACGACCTCTACTACCTCAATGTGATGGCCGGGCCCGATGAGGAACGGATCTGGCTCATCAGCGACGACCCCGCGCACGCGTGGGTCCGGGACACCTGGGAGACCCAGGACGTCGATGACCGACTTCCCTACACCACCGACTCGAAGGAGCAGCACTGATGGGTGCCACACGACGGATGACGGTCAGCCAGGCGCTCGTCGAGTTCCTGGGCCACCAATGGACGGTCGACGGTGACATCCGCGAGCGGACCATCCCGGGGATGTTCGGAATCTTCGGCCACGGGAACGTGGCGGGAATTGGCCAGGCGCTCAAGCAGGCCAACGTCGAGCAGCCCGACCTCATGCCCTACTACCAGGCGCGCAACGAGCAGGCCATGGTCCACCAGTCCGTCGGCTATGCCCGTATGCACCGACGTCGCGGAACCTTCGCGTCTGCCGCATCCGTCGGTCCCGGCGCGACCAACCTCCTCACCGGTGCGGCCCTGGCGACGACCAACCGACTTCCCGCGCTGCTGTTGCCCAGCGACACCTTCGCAACGCGCGTCGCCGACCCCGTCCTCCAGCAGCTGGAGCAGCCCTGGGACATCGGTCTGACCGTGAACGATGCGTTCCGACCCCTCTCGAAGTTCTTCGACCGGGTGCAGCGTCCGGAGCAGCTCTTCTCGATCGCCCTCAACGCGATGCGCGTTCTGACCGACCCGGCGGAGACCGGTGCCGTGACCATTGCCCTTCCCGAAGACGTCCAGGCCGAGGCCATGGACGTTCCCGTGGAATTCCTGCAGGACCGCGAATGGCACATCCGTCGCCCCCTGCCCGAGCGCGCGGCCCTCGCCCGCGCGGTCGCGGCGATCAGAGCGGCGCGCAAGCCCTTCATCGTCGCGGGCGGCGGTGTGCTCTACTCGAGCGCCGAGGACCAGCTGCGAGAGCTCGTCGAGTCGACCGGGATTCCCGTGGGCACCTCGCAGGCCGGCGGCGGAGTGCTCGACTGGGACCACCCGCAGTACCTCGGCGGTGTCGGCGCGACCGGCACCCTCGCGGCCAACAGGCTGGCGGCCGAAGCCGACGTCATCATCGGCATCGGGACCCGGTACAGCGACTTCACGACCGCATCGCGCACCGCGTTCCAGAACCCGGACGTCGTTTTCGTGAACATCAATGTCGCCTCCTTCGACGCCTACAAGCACGGCTCACAGCTGCCGGTGATCGCGGATGCCCGCGAAGCGCTCGCCGAGCTGATCATCGAACTCGAAGGCTTCGAGGTCTCCGCGGACTACGCACAGACCATCGCTGCGCACAAGGCGCAGTGGGATGCGCTCGTCGACGACGCATTCGCCCCCTCGGGGTTGGCGCTGCCGGGCCAGCCGGAGATCATCGGCGCCGTGCAGGCGGCGAGTGCTCCCGAAGATGTCATCGTCCAGGCCGCTGGATCTCTCCCGGGGGATCTGCACAAGCTCTGGCGTGTGCGCGATCCGCTGGGATACCACGTCGAATACGCGTACTCCTGCATGGGCTACGAGATCGCCGGCGGGCTGGGGGCCAAGCGCGGCCTGCTCGCCGACGGTGATGACCGCGATGTGATCGTCATGGTCGGAGACGGCTCGTATCTCATGCTCAGCACCGAGCTGGTCACTGCCGTCGCAGAGGGCATCAAGCTCATCGTCGTGCTCATTCAGAACCACGGATACGCCTCGATCGGTCATCTGTCGGAGACCGTCGGGTCGGAGCGCTTCGGAACCTGGTACCGCACCTACGACGAGACTGCCCGCAATTTCCAGGGCGACCAGATCCTCCCGGTCGATCTCGCCATGAATGCGCGTAGCTACGGGCTCGATGTCATCGAGATCGAGCCCGGTCCGTCGGCGATCGACGACCTCGCGGCCGCGATGGCGACGGCGAAGGCATCCGACCGGTCGACCTTCATCCACATCAACAGCGATCCCCTCATCTACGCGCCCGACGGCGCCGGCTGGTGGGACGTTCCGGTCCCCGAGGTCTCGACGCTGGCCGCCACGCAGTCGGCGCGCGCCGAGTACCTCGAGCAGCAGGCGCACCAGAAGCCGCTCCTCGGCTGACGGATTCAACGAAAGAGACGAGAGACACATGGTCCGCATTGCGCTCGACCCCACGCCCTACCATCACGACTTCGGTCTGCTCGAGTTCCCCGAGGTCGCAGCTCGACTCGGCTACGAGTTCCTGCAGCTCACTCCGCATGTCGACTTCACGCCGTTCTTCCGGTACCCCAAGGCCGATGACGCGCTGGTGGCGAAGCTGAAGAAGGCGGCGTCCGACGCTGGGGTGGCGATTCCCGCCATCCTCCCCGTGCAGCGGATCTCGTGGCCGGACGAGCCGCAGCGCGAGGCCGCGGTCCGCAACTTCCGACGCATGATCCAGCTCGCCGTGGAGCTGGAGATCCCCGTGATCAACACGGAGTTCTCCGGCCGGCCCGAGCGCTCGGAGGAGTCGGAGGCCGCCTTCTACCGGTCGATGGAGGAGCTCCTTCCGGTCATCGAGTCAGAGGGTCTGCGTCTGAACATCGATCCCCACCCGGACGACTTCGTCGAGGACGGCCTCGAGGCCTGGCGTGTGCTGCGCGGGCTCAACTCGTCGGCCGTCGGGTTCGTGTATGTGGCGTCCCACACCTTCCACTACGGCGATCGCGCCGCGACTCTCCTTCCCGAGATCGGCGACCGGCTGGGCGCTGTGTACACGGCGGACACCTTCGACCACACCCGCTCGCACGGCCTGCGCTACATCTCGAACCCGCCCGGCAACGCGGCCCGCGTGCATCAGCACCTGGCCATCGGGGACGGAGACGTCGACTGGACCGAGCTGTTCGACACCCTTCGGGCGATCGGCTATCTCGATCGTGAGGACGCGCTCATCGTGTCCAACGTCTTCGCAGAGGACGAGCGCGCCGACGAGGTGTCGGCCTTCCAGCTGGCAAAGCTGCGCGAACTCATCGGCTGATCCGCGACGTATCCACAGCAGAGGCGGTCCGTGCGTGTGCGCGGGCCGCTTCGGTCTGTGCGGGCCCTGGTTCTCAGCGATCGACGAGGGTGATCTCGAATGAGTAGAGATCGGGGGAGTAGCAGTGCTCGCCGTGCTCGACGGCGCGGCCGGAGCTGTCGAAGGCCGTCCGTGCCATCGTCAGGAGGGCGCCGTGACGGGGCACCTGCAGAAGCTCGCTCTCCTTGGCCGTCGCGGCTCGTGCGCCGATGCGCTGCTTGGCCACACGGATCGTGACACCCCGAGTGCGCAAGAGCTGATACAGACCGTGCTTCTCCAGGTCCTCGGCCGTGATGTCACTGAATTCGCGCGGGAGGGTGTTGTCCATGACGGCCAGCGGCACACCGTCGGCAAGCCGAAGCCGCGTCACGTGCAGGACGCGGTCGCCGACCGGCACCCCGAGCACGGCGGCGAGCTGTTCGTCCGCTTCGCCGAGCTCATAGCGGATGAGCCGCGTCAGCGGTTTCTGCCCGCTGCGGGCAAGATCCTCGTAGAGGCTCGTCAACTCGACGTTGCGGGTGACCTGTCCGTGCACGACCTGCGTCCCGATGCCCCGGCGACGAACGAGCAGTCCTTTGTCGACGAGCTCCTGGATGGCGCGGCGCATGGTCGGCCGTGAGAGTCCGAACCGCTGACCGAGAGAGATCTCGTTCTCTAAACGCGCCCCGGCGGGCAACGTTCCGTCGGAGATCGCCGCCTCAAGCTTGGTGGCAATCTGGAAGTACAGCGGAATCGGACTGGATCGATCCAGATCGAGGAAGAAGTCCTGGGGAAGCGGATGCTCGGCCTGGGGCATGGACACTCCGGATCAACGCTGACATCAGTTTGTCTGCACAACTGTACACGAGGGCCGCTTTGTCAGCAGGTGTCTCGTCATCTGGGTCTTCCCTCCAGGTATCCTGAGCGACTAACATCGGTATGTCCTTACATTCCGACCTTTGGGAGGACACGATGACCGTGACCACCGACAACCTGCCACTTCGCGCTGCAACGGAGCAGTTCGTCACCGTGCTGTGGAACGACTCCGCCGATCCTCGCGAGCTCGAGCAGTCGATCGATTTCGGCGCCGTCGGGGCGACGTGCAACCCGGTGATCGCGCTCGCCGCAGTGAAGGCCGATCTTCCCAAGTGGGCTCCGCGCATTGCCGAGCTTGCGCGCGAGTACCCGACGGCATCCGAGTCGGAGCTGGGGTGGAAGGTCGTCGAGGAGCTGTCGATCCACGCGGCCGCACTCTTGAAGCCGGCGTTCGATGCCAGCGGGGGTCGCAACGGCCGCCTGTCGATCCAGACCGACCCTCGCCTCCACCGAGACGCGGACGCCCTGGTCGCTCAGGCCGTCCATTTCAGCTCGCTCGCCGAGAACATCATCGTCAAGATCCCGGCGACCTCCGTGGGCCTGCGGGCGATCGAGGAGGCGACCTATCGAGGCGTGAGCATCAACGTCACCGTGTCCTTCACGGTGCCGCAGGCAGTCGCCGCTGCAGAGGCGATCGAACGCGGACTCGACCGTCGCGCAGCCGAGGGTCTGCCCGAGCGTGAATTCGGGTCTGTCGTCACGATCATGGGTGGACGCCTGGATGACTGGCTCAAGGCCTGGACCCAGAAGAACCGGATCCTCGTGGATCCCGGATACCTCGAGTGGGCCGGCGTCGCAGCGCTCAAGAAGGCGTATGCGGTCTTCCAGGAGCGCGGGTTCCGGTCGCGGGTCCTCTCGGCGGCATTCCGCAACCACATGCATTGGTCCGAGCTACAGGGCGGTGATCTCGTCGTCTCGCCGCCGTTCGACTGGCAAGCTCGCATCAACGAGAACGGGATCTACGCGGAGGACCGCATCTCGGTTCCGGTCGACCCTCAGATCATCGAAACCCTCATCGCTCAGGTGCCCGAGTTCGTCCGCGCCTACGAGGTCGATGGGATGACCCCGGAGGAGTTCGACACGTTCGGGGCGACGGTGCGCACACTGCGGCAGTTCCTGGACGCCGACGAGCAGCTCGACCACATCGTGCGCGACATCCTTCTGCCGCCGGTCTGACCCGCACGTCGATCACGCCGCCCCCGACCCCGCACCGACGGGCTGGGGGCGGCGCCGTGCTAAACTGAATCTTTGTCTGCGCGCACTCCAGCACGCAGTTCGCGTTTCGTCTCCCTTCGTTCGCTCAACGGCCGGTGTTCCGGGCGGTGTCGACGTATGGAACGAGATGCAGACAAGGGATCTTGGGTGGGGCCGTCCGGCCTCACGGTATAGAAGGAGACATCACCATGGCTGCAGTGTGCCAGGTGACTGGAGCGGTTCCCGGCTTCGGTCACAACATCTCGCACTCGCACCGCCGGACGAAGCGCCGCTTCGACCCGAACGTGCAGAAGAAGACCTATTTCGTGCCCTCGCTCGGCCGGAAGATCACCCTCAATGTGTCCGCTAAGGGCATCAAGGTGATCGACGCCCGTGGCATCGAGTCGGTCGTGAAGGACCTCATCGCGAAGGGTGTGAAGCTCTAATGGCGAAGAAGGCTCAGGACGTCCGTCCGATCATCAAGCTGCGCTCGACCGCCGGCACGGGGTACACCTACGTGACGCGCAAGAACCGCCGCAACAACCCCGACCGCATCGTGCTGAAGAAGTACGACCCGGTCATCCGCAAGCACGTCGAATTCCGAGAGGAGCGCTGATCATGGCCAAGAAGAGCAAGATCGCCCGCAACCAGCAGCGCCAGGCGGTCGTCGACCGTTACGCAGCCAAGCGCCTCGAGCTCAAGAAGCAGCTCGTGGACCCCAACGCGACCGATGAGCAGCGCGAAGCCGCCCGTGTCGGCCTGCAGAAGCTTCCCCGCAACGCGTCGCCGGTGCGGCTGCGCAGCCGTGACGCGATCGACGGTCGCCCCCGCGGCGTGCTGACGAAGTTCGGCATCTCGCGTGTGCGCTTCCGCGACATGGCCCACCGTGGCGAGCTGCCCGGCGTGACCAAGTCGAGCTGGTAAGCCAGCCCGCGAACGCGATAGACCCGGCATCCTCACGGATGTCGGGTCTTTCGCGTTCCCCGCCCCGAATTCCGGCGAGACTGCAACGTGCCCGCGAGACGTCGCCGGTATTCACCGGTTTCGCGGGCACGTTGCAGTCTCGAGCAGCAGCAGGTTGCGGAGGGTGCCAACGGGCGGGCCGGCAGTCACGTCAGTCACACCCGTCACTCCCGTGACGCGACACGCCGCGAAACGGATGCCGATGGCGGGGAAATCCGCGGAATTCCGGGGTTCGTGGGTATATTCGAGGTCGGTCGGCAAGAGACCAGCCGAGAGCCACCAGCTTTCGGTCCATGCACGAGGGCGGGGACTTCACCGCCTTGGAGGACAACCACAATGGCTGAAAAGTCCATCACCAAGACCGAGCTCGTCGCGAGCATCGCAAGCGCAACCGGTCAGAGCCAGGCCACCGTTTCGGGCGTCGTCGACGCGCTGTTCACCACTGTCGCCGAGGCCGTCGCCAAGGGCAGCAAGGTCTCGATCCCGGGCTGGGTCTCGTTCGAGCAGGTCGCCACCTCCGCTCGCACCGGCCGCAACCCGCAGACCGGCGAGGAGATCAAGATTCCCGCGGGCAAGCGCGTCAAGGTCTCGGCCGGCGCCAAGCTCAAGGCTGCTGCCAAGTAAGACCCATCGTCTTCACCTCGACAAGGGGGGCGTCCGTCCGCGGACGTCCCCCTTGTCGCGCGCGTAGGCTGAAGGAATGGATTCCCGCCTGCTGCGGGCGGTCGGCCCGGCGACGCTCGTCACCGTTGCCGCTGCCGTCATGGTGGCCGCCCTCGCGTACGGCGGCGGTGCCGCGCCGCTGGTGATCGCCGATGCCGGACCTGTGGTCCGGTGGGGCCTGCCGACGACAACGCTGGTGTTCAACCTTGCGGCGGCGGGGATGCTGGGTTCGCTCATCCTCGCACTGTTCGCACTCAAGGCCGGGGACAAGCCGTTCGGGGTGGCGCTGGATACCGCATCCGTCTCGGCTGCCGTCTTCACGGTCGCCGCCGGGGTCACCGGGTTCCTCACGTTCATCGACGCGTTCAATGCACAGGTGACGATCGGTCCCGAGTTCGGCTCCCAGTTCGGCCGGTTCCTCACCGAGACCGAGCTCGGCCGCGCCTGGCTGCTGACCACGGTGTTCGGTGCGCTGCTCACGGTGCTCACCTTCGCGGTGCGCTCGTGGACGGGCACGTTCCTCGTCGCACTTCTCGCGATCGCGGCGCTCGTTCCGGTCGGCACGCAGGGGCACTCCGGAGACGAGGCCAACCACAACGCCGCCGTCATGGCAACGGTGCTGCACATCGAAGGCGCAGCGCTCTGGTTGGGGGGCCTGCTGCTGCTGATCGTCATCCGTCCACTGCTGCCGGTCGAACGGATGACGACAGTCCTGCGTCGATACTCGACGGTTGCCATCGTCGCGTTCGTCATCGTCGCGGCATCCGGGTACGTGCGCGGGGTCATCGGCGTCGTGACGTGGGAGGCGATGCTCTCCCCGTACGGAGCGATCCTCGCGCTCAAGATCGGCGCCCTCGTGGCGATGGGGATCCTGGGTGCGTGGTACCGGTTGCGCCTGATCGATCGTCTGCGCGAGAGTCGAGCCTCACGCTTCTTCTGGTGGCTGATTCTGGTCGAGATCGGGTTCATGGGGATCGCCAGCGGCGCCGCGGTGGCGCTCGCGCGCACCCCGCCCCCCGTCGACACCTCGTTGCCCGAGCTGCGCACTCCGGCGGAATTCCTCACGGGTGCGGCCCTGCCGCCAGAGCTGACGCCGTGGCAGTGGGTCGCTGCATGGGAGGTCGACCTGCTCTGGGCGCTGTTCTGCGCTTTCGCGGCGTTCTTCTACCTCGCCGGGGTGCGGCGCCTGCGCGCGCGCGGCGATCGCTGGCCGGTGTATCGCACGGTGCTGTTCCTCGCGGGGCTGGCGATGCTGGCATGGGTCACCAATGGTGCACACAACGTCTACCAGGAGTACCTCTTCAGCGTTCACATGTTCGGACACATGGCGCTGACGATGGGCATCCCGCTCCTGCTCGTGGCCGGCGCTCCCGTGACGCTCGCGCTCCGGGCCATCCGCAAGCGCGATGACGGCACGCGTGGCGGTCGGGAGTGGATCCTCTGGGCGATCCATACGCCTTTCGCGAAGGTCGTCACCAACCCCTTCTTCGCCGCCGGGAACTTCGTGCTCTCCCTGTGGCTGTTCTACTACACCGACCTGTTCCGGTGGACCCTGTACGACCACCTGGGGCATGAGTGGATGGTCTTCCACTTCCTGCTCACGGGGTACCTCTTCGTGCTGTCGCTGATCGGTATCGACCCCGTGCCGTACCGGCTCCCGTACCCGTTCCGGCTGCTCGTGCTCATCGGAGTGATGGCGATGCACGCATTCTTCGGTATCGCGATCATGATGAACAGCGGGCTGATGGTCGCGGAGTGGTTCGGTGCGATGGGCCGTACCTGGGGGCCGACGCCGCTGGAGGACCAGTACATCGGGGGCGGTATCGCATGGTCGATCGGCGAGATACCCACCCTCATCCTCGCCATCACCGTCGCCATACAGTGGAGCCGCAGCGACGAGCGTGCCCAGCGACGTGAGGACCGGAAGGCCGATCGCACGGCGGATGCCGAACTCGAGGAGTACAACGCGCGGCTGGCCGAACTCGCCGAGCGTGACGCGCGCGTCGGTCGCTGACCGCCGGCGGCCTCAGCCGAGAAGGATCGAGGCGGTTCCGTCGGGGAGGATGTCGATCGTCCCGGTGACGACGAACGGGACGTCGACGCTCACGTCGCTCACGCTGCCATCGAAGAGGGAACGCACGCGAAGCTCGATGTGAGCCATGGCGGGGGACTCGACGATGCGCCATCCGGCACCGTCAGCGACGAGACGTACAGTCGGGTCTTGCGCGATCGACCAGGTCGGGAGAGTCACGATGCGGTCCGAAAGCTCGAACCCGAAGGGGCACGCGGTGGGTTGCAGCACCTGCTGTTGCGTGCATTCCTCGAGGAACGCATCGACCTTGTCCTGCACGAGCGCCACGAACTCGTCGGATGCGGTCGCCGTGACCGTCACCGGAACGCTCGCGAACGGCACGTCGGAGAGCATTGCCACTCCGGGAGAACTGGCGATCGGTGTATCGACGGTGACCGAGTAGATCCCCGGTGAGAAGACGAGGAGGGGAATGGAGGCAGACAGGTCGGCGGCGGCGCCGTCGGGCGACACTTGGCGTTTGTCGACGGTGAACCCGTTGACCGCGAACTCCGATGAGCCGTTCACGGTGAGGTCCATCACCGCGATCGGGCTCTGGGCGAACTCCCACCGGGGGAAGATCCCGATCATGCCGTCCTGCACGACCGAGAACGTCGTGGTCGCGTCGTGGCGACCGGCCGTGTACGCCAGGGTGACCGACACCGTGCCATCGACCTCGGTTTCCGACATGGCGCGGATGTTCGACAGGGGGCCGAGGGCGCTGGCGCGCAGGAGGTCCTCCGACGCGTTGGCGGGAAGGCCCGCGGCCTCCAGCTCGGCCGAATCGACGGCGACGCCCGGTAGGGCGAGGGCCTGGGTCGCGTCGCCGTCGGCCAGCAGGTTCGCGTACCGTACGACGAACGCTGACGCGCTGTAGAACTGCGTGTAGAGCGTGGCGCCCGCCGCCAGAAACGCGCCGATCAGGAGCACGCCCACGATCGACAGCAGAATCAGGTCCCCGGTGGGTGACCGGCGACGACCGCGCCGTCCGCGGCGGCGCACTGGCGTCGCCTCCGGGACCTCGATCACCTCCGCGGGCACGCCGGCAGCAACGCCCGACGTGCTCTCCCCCGAGGTGCTCACAGGACCAGTCTAGGAACGACCCGCTGAGAGGACGCCCCGCCGCGACGAGTGCTGGGTAGCATGGCCCGGTGCAGGCGCCCGATCTCTCCGCAGAACAGGAGGCGCTGTTCCGGCTCATCGAGGACACGCGCGACCACGTGTTCGTGACGGGTCGAGCGGGCACCGGCAAGTCGACGCTGCTGCAGCACCTGTCCTACCGCACGAGCAAGCAGATCGCGGTGTGCGCGCCGACCGGGGTCGCGGCGCTGAACGTCGAGGGCCAGACGATCCACTCGCTCCTGCGGCTGCCCATCGGGCTCATCGCCGACGCCGAGCTCGAGCATCCGGATGCCACCCGAAAACTGCTCAACGCCATCGACACGCTCGTGATCGACGAGATCTCGATGGTCAATGCCGACGTCATGGACGCGATCGATCGTTCGCTGCGCCAAGCTCGCGGACGCCGCGCCGAACCGTTCGGCGGCGTGCAGATCGTGATGTTCGGTGACCCGTACCAACTCGCTCCGGTCCCGCCGCGACAGGGGGACGAGCAGCGATACATCCGCGATCACTACCGGTCGTTCTGGTTCTTCGACGCGCGTGTGTGGGCGGGGTCGGATGCCGCGCTCCCGGGAACGGAGGGCTCGTCCCTCCTGGACCTGGGGCGCTACGGCGCGGCGTTGCAGATCCGCGAGCTCGCCGAGATCCACCGGCAATCCGATCCCGAGTTCCGACGGATGCTGGGTGCCGTTCGCCACGGTCGGGTCACCGCCGACATCGCCCAGGTCCTCAACGACACCGGTGCCCGCACGCCGCCCACCGGTGGTGCCGACGAGCCGCCGATCATCACGCTGGCCACCCGCAACGACATCGTCAATCGGATCAACCGCACGCATCTGGAGGCGCTCCCCGGGGCCATGCAGACGGCGCACGCCGAGATCAGTGGTGACTTCGGACGCGGAGATTCCGCATATCCCGCTGACGCGCAGCTGCAGCTCAAGGTCGGGGCGCAGGTGATGTTCCTGCGCAACGATGTCTCGACGTTCGGGCAACCTCCGCGGTGGGTCAATGGCACCATCGGAACAGTCACGCGCATCGCGGGCGGCACCGTGCGGGTGGAGGTCGACGGCGAGCAGATGGATGTCGAACCCGCGGTGTGGGAGAGGTTCCGCTACGCGTACAACTCGTCGACCCGGTCGATCTCGCGCGAGATCGTTGCGGAGTTCACCCAGTTCCCGCTGCGCTTGGCGTGGGCGGTCACGATCCACAAGTCGCAGGGCAAGACGTATGACCGGGCCATCATCGACCTCGGGTCGGGTGCGTTCGCGCCCGGGCAAACGTACGTGGCGCTGAGCCGTCTGACCTCGCTCGAGGGTCTCTACCTGTCGCGGCCGTTGCGGCCTCGTGACATCCAGGTCGACCCGGACGTGCAGCGGTTCATGGCCGCGGTGCGCGCCGGAGGCTGACGGCGCCTCGCTCAGGCGATCTCCGGGATCTGCCCGGCCGCTTTGGCGGCGGCGAGATCGATGAACACGTCAGTGTTGAACTGGTAGGCCAGCAGCACCTCGTCGATGACGCGCTCTTGCTCCTGGGCGTCCCAGGGCGCGGCATCCAACTGCTCGCGGTAGACGTCCTTGAACGCGCGGGGATCGGCGATGTCCTCGAAGATGTAGAAGCCGATCCCGTTCGTTTCGAAGCCGAACTGACGGGCCATGAGCTTGCCGATGAACTGCCCGCCCGACAGATCACCGAGGTATCGGGTGTAGTGGTGAGCGACGAACCCGCCAGCCCATGTCGTCCCGACCTCGTTGATGCGGTCGACGTAGCGCCGGGTGCTCGGCAACGGCGCGATGCGCTCGCGCCAATCGGGGCCGATCAGGAACTCGAGATCTGCTTCCAGCGCCGGGATGCGGGTGAGTTTGTCGCTGATGAAGGGGGCTGCGACCGGATCGTGGCGCATCACATCGGCCGCCCGCTCGATCGCGTCGTACATGAACCAGTGCTGGGCGACCAGGGCGATGTAGTCCTCGCGCGTGCCTTCGCCTTTCATGAGGTCGCTCATGAAGCCGGCGTGCTCGCTGCCCGAGTGCGCCCCGCTGGAGCGCTCGCGAAGGGCCGTGGAGAACGGAGTCACGGGAGTCATGACACCAGTGTACCTTCAGGTAAGCCGAACCTTACAAGGGCGAATTTCCGCGGCGAGCGCC
This sequence comes from Microbacterium sp. bgisy207, assembly GCF_057706855.1. NCBI lineage: Bacteria > Bacillati > Actinomycetota > Actinomycetes > Micrococcales > Microbacteriaceae > Microbacterium > Microbacterium sp. bgisy207. The sequence continues at coordinate 98,622 of NZ_JBYIPB010000004.1, read as the reverse complement.
GTCGGCATGAGCGGCGTCGAGTCAGGCGTGCGGGCGGGGCGTGATCCCCAGCCGGTCGCAGGCGGTGTCGTACAGTTTCACGATCTCGGCCCGGATCTGCGGTCGCTGCGTGATCTGGCCGCCAGGCCAGGCCACGGCAACGTCCACGGTGGAACCGTCGGACAGTTCCGCTTTCCACACCCCGCCGTCGCCGGTGAGATCCGACATCCGGGCACTCACGGCATCCGAGGGACCGAACGCCCGCGCAATGAGTAGGTTGTCGTCGCCGTGATCGCCGTTCATGTGGGCGAGCACACCATCACGGATGCTGTCGTCGAAGCGATACGTCATGGTCACAGCGTAGGCGTCGTGATCTTCGCGTGATGTTGATGTGTTTGAATGCTGGATGCACGGACAACGGGGGTTGGGTATGGGTGCGACGATCCTCAGGCGACGGTTGAGCGCACTCGGAGTCGGCGTTGTCGCCCTCGCGGCGGCCCTCGTCGGTTGTGCTCCCGTGGAGGCTGTCGAGATCGACGTGCCCGCCCAGGTCGAGGGCGGATTCCCCGCTGAGACGCAGGCGCAATTGGACGCCGCCCTGGCCGAGGCCATGGCCGCCACGGGCGCGTCCGGTGCGATCGTGGGAGTGTGGGCGCCGTGGAGCGGCTCCTGGGTTGCGGGGGTCGGCACGCAGTCGCCCGGTGGCGGTGCCGCCGTTGACGCCGATATGGAGTTTCGTGCGGCGCGGGTGACGCGGGCCATGACGTGCGACGTGCTCTACGCTCTCGTCGCGCGCGACGTCGTCTCGCTCGGGGACCCCGTGTCGAGGTACGTCGGCGGAGCGTCAGGCCTCGAGGACGTGACCCTCGGACAGCTGTGCGACAGCTCGTCGGGCATCGGCGCATCGGCGCCGTCGCTGTGGAACGAATGGATCCGGACCCCGGACCGCATCTGGCCGCCCCTCGAGCTTGCCGCGTACGGCATGGGACGCGAGCGTACGACGGAGCCCGGCGATGCGTTCGTCGACTCGGACGCCGGCTACCTGCTGCTGGGTGTCGCGCTGGAGAATGCCACGGCGACATCGCTGCCCGAGCTGTTCGAGAAGTACGTGACGAAGCCGCTCGCGTTGGACTCCACCTGGTTGCCGGACTCGGAGCCGGCGACCCCCTCGGGCAGTCGCGGAGACACATCCCTGCAGGGCAATCACTCGCTGCCCGGCGAGGATGGCCAGTTGTTGTGCGCGGATCCGATCGACATCACCGAGCTCTCGGCGAGCATGGGCTTCGCGGACACGGGTGCGGTCTCGACGATCACCGATCTCGGACGCTACGCGCAGGCTCTGGCAACCGGCGCTCTGCTGGGCGAAGGCCAGACCCGGTTCGACAGCCCTCGCGCGGCCTACCCGAACGCGCCCACGTGGTACACGTACGACGGCGGGGCGTACACGGCCGGCGGCCTGGTCGGCCAGCACGGCACGATGCCCGGTTACCTCACCGCTGCCTACGCCGACCCGGATTCGGGTCTGACGGTCGCCGTGGTTCTCAACAACTCCGCGGCTCCCTCGGGGCTCGCGGCGAATCTGGCGTGGGAGCTCGCGGCGATCGCCTCCAAGGCGCCCGCCGCGGCGGGACAGACCGCTCCGGCTGCCGGTTTGCCGTGGACGGCCGAACAGCAGGCGGAGACCATTCGCTCGGCTGCGGTCTGCCCGCTGCCCGCGCAGTGATCGCGGACGACGGGTGAGCGCCGCACCCACTGGGCCGCGGTCGTCGTCGCCCGTCGCGGCGGGCATGGTCGTGGCGGGTCTCGTGTGCCAGGAGGTCGGCGCATCCCTCGCGGTGCTGCTCTTTCCCGCGGTGGGTCCCCTGGGGATCGTCTCACTCCGACTGGGGTTTTCGGCGATCCTGCTGGTGCTCATCGCGAGACCGCGCGTGCGTGGCTACGGACGGGCGGCGTGGCGGTCGGTCATCGGCTTCGGTCTCGTTCTGGCGCTCATGAACGGCCTGTTCTATCTCGCGCTGGAGCGGCTCCCGCTCGGCGTCACGGTGACGATCGAGGTGCTCGGTCCCCTGGTGCTCTCGGTGGTCGCCGCACGTCGTGCCAGCGCATGGTTGTGGGCTGGACTCGCGTTGGTCGGGGTCATCGCTCTGGCCGGCGGGGGATGGGATCGGTTGGACCCCCTCGGCGTGCTCTTCGCCCTCGGTGCGGCATCCAGCTGGGCGTTCTACATCCTCGCGTCCGCGGGTGTCGGCCGCCAGTTCCCCCGGCTCGACGGCCTGGCCCTCGCGATGGTGATCGGTGCTGTCGTCGCGCTGCCGTGGGGCCTGATCGCCGCTGGTGGGGCGCTCCTGCGAGTCGACCTGCTCGCCCTCGGCGCGGCGGTCGCGGTGCTGTCGTCGACCATCCCGTATGCGCTCGAACTGCTGGCATTGCGGCGGCTTGCAGCATCCGCGTTCGCGATTCTGATGAGTCTTGCCCCCGCGACCGCCACCCTCGCGGGATGGCTGCTGCTCGGTCAGGACATGACGTGGCTCGAGATCGTCGGCATCGCGCTGGTCATTGCGGCGAGCATGGGTGCGGTGCGCACCGCATCTGTGCGGACGGGAACGGTCGCGGAGGGGACGGATGCGGCGCCCGCTGAGCCCCTACCCTGAACGTGCGTCTCGCTCGGAGGCCTCTTGCGCGCTGGAGCCGCCGAGGATCGTGGACACGAGATGCGCGGTGAGGGTGTCGGCCCCCTCGAAAAGAACGCGGGTGCGCACGCCCTCGTGGTCCCGGGCGCCCAGGCGCTGTCCGCGCATGTCGACGACCGTCGACCCGCGCGAGGGCCCCTCCGTGGTGTCGATGACCACGGGAACCCGAAGGCTTCGGCCGATGCCCGGCGCCCCGACCGCCGTCATCGCCGCGAGCGGGTCGTGCAGGGGGCTGAGCCTCTCGCCGAACTCCGGGACGTAGAAGTCGAGGTAGTGGTCGAGGATGTCGCCGACGGCGCGCGCGAACGGATCGGCGGAGGCGAGCAGGAGGTCCCGTTCGTCGTCGGTGAGGATGTGGTTCATCGTCACGTCCAGCGGCACGAAGGTCACGTCCCAGTCGGCGCGGGCAAGGGCATCGGCTGCGGCAGGGTCGTTGAAGATGTTCGCCTCCGCTGCCGGGGTGATGTTGCCGGGGACAAGGGCTGCGCCACCCATCGTCGTGACTCCGGCGATCCGCGACGGGAGAGTCGGGTCGCGCTGCAGCGCGATCGCGATGTTGGTGACGGGGCCGATGGTGAGGAGATGGAGCTCGCCGGCGTGGGTATGCGACAGATCGAGGAGAAGGTCAGCTGCGTCCCGAGCGTCGGGCGAGGTGCCCGAGTCGGGGAGGATGACGCCGCCGATGCCGTTGTCGCCGTGCACATGGGGTGCTCCGCCGCCGTACGTATGGGTGAGGTGGTCGTGGGCGCCGACCGCGACGGGGATGCCCGAGGAGCCTGCCAGCGCCAAGAGGTCGAGGGTGTTGCGGGCCGCCTGCGCAGCATCCGTGTTCCCGCTGACCGTCCCGATGCCGACGAGATCTGCGGCAGGGGAGCGCAGCAGGTAGGCGAGGGCGACGGTGTCGTCGATGCCGGTGTCGCAGTCGAGGTAGAGCGGAAGAGGCGCAGTCATGTCGCTCCCGGGAGTGAGGTGAGCGGACGGCGCTGTCCGGGGCGCGTCGCGCACCTCTTCGGTTATATCGCGCGCGAGGCTCTCGGTCGTACCTGCAGTGACGGTGCGTGATGGAATGTCGACATGACATCCCGAGGTCTGGGCCCGCTCTGTGTGGTCGGAAGCATCAACGTCGACGTGTCGGTCACGGTGGGCCAGCTTCCGATTCCTGGCGAGACCGTGCGGGGTGTCGGACCGCTGCGCGATGCCGGCGGAAAGGGCGCGAATCAGGCAGCTGCAGCCGCTCGGTTGGGTGCGACGGTTCGGATGCTCGGCGCCGTCGGGGACGACGATGACGGCCGGGCCATGGTCGAGAACCTGCGACGCGCGGGCGTCGATACGTCCGGCATCCGTGTCGTCACGGAGCCGACGGGAACCGCACTGATCACGGTGGATGCCGCGGGCGAGAACACGATCGTCGTGTGCGCCGGTGCGAACGACGCGGTCGAGGGATCGGGTCCGTTCTCGCCCGAGGAGGCAGTGCTCGCTCAGCTGGAGATCCCGCCGCGCGCGATCGAGACGCTCGCGGCATCCGTGCCCGGGTTCTTCGCGCTCAACGCGGCTCCCGCCCGGGCGGTCTCGGCGTCGGTCTTGCGGCGCGCGGACCTCGTGATCGTCAACGACGCCGAGTTCGCCGCGCTGCCGGCGGTCTCGTCGGCGCGCCTCGTGGTGGTCACCCACGGAGCCCGGGGGGCTTCGCTGTGGCGAGAGGGCACGCGGGTCCTTTCCGCTCCGTCACCGGCCGTAGAAGCCGTGAGTGCCGTCGGTGCCGGCGACGCGTTCAGCGCGGCGATCACGCTCGCCATCCACGCCGGGTGGCCCGACGATGTCGCACTGGCTGCCGCGTGCGCGGTGGGCGCCGACGCAGTGACCCACGCCGGCGCCCAGCCGCCCCTTCGCTCGCTCGCTGCGTACCGGTAGCGCTCAGCCGGTGACGTCGCGGGAGCGCAGCGCGAGAGCCGCCGCGCCCGAAAGCACGATCGCCACGCCCCAGACCGCCGCGATGCCCCAACTGAATCCGGATTCGAGCGGCGACTGGCTGTACGCCCACGAGTAGGGCGAGAGCCGCTCGACCCACGCGAGATCCTCGGATTGGTTGGCCACCGCCTGCAGGGCGTATCCGTACACGGCAATCCCCGCACCCGCCGCGACCCCGACGACTCGACGCCCCGTGATGGCGCCGGCCAGCAGCGCTGCTGCCGCAGACAGTGCGCCCAGCCCCGTGAGGGCTGCGATCGCTGCGATGATTCCGGATGCCTCCAGCCCGAGTTCCGAGGGGCGATCGAGGATGCCGATCACCCCACCGATGACGATGCCGAGCGCGATGAGCTTCACGAGGATCGCCAGGGCGTTCTCGAGAACGTAGGCGACGCGGCCGATCCCGTGTGCCAGGTCGAGTTCGAGGCGGCCGCTCTCGTCGGCGCCGCCGATCGCGCTCGCGCCCCATGCGGTGGTCGCGATCACGATCAGGGCGAAGCCGATCAGACCGAAGAAGGTCGCTTGCGCGTAGCCCGAACCGGTGCCGATCTGGTCGTAGCCGAGCGCGTCGACCAGCTCCGGCGGCAGTGTGGCGATGATCTCCTCGAGAGAGCCGTTGCTTCCGAACGACGGAAACAGCGGAAGGTACAGCGCGAGGGCAGCCGCAAGACCCAGCGCCCACGCCAGCAGTCCTCGCCAGGAGTCGCGCAGGTTCCGGGTTGCGACGGGAAGCAGACGGGCCATTTCACTCGCCTCCCATCGGGCGAGTGGACGGACGTGTCGCATCGCTGCTCGACGATCCGTACAGGCGCATGACCGATTCTTCGAGGTCAGGCTCCTCGATCGACAGCTCGGCCACATGGAAGCGCGCCAGCGCCTTCACGAGCGGGTCGAGTTCACCCTCGATCGTGGCGTTCACGATCACCCGGTCATCCAGCGCACGGACCTCCGGAGGTGCGCTCGGCGAGAGGGGTGCGATCGTGGCGCGGACCGCGCGGGGGTCGGCATCCGTCAGCACAGCACGCACGCGGCGGACGGCGCCGAGCCGGAGCTCATCGACCGCGCCCATCGCGACGATCCGTCCGGCGCTGAGCACGGCGACCTCGTCGGCGGCCTGCTGGATCTCGCTGAGCACATGCGAGCTCAGCAGCACGGTCTGGCCGTTCTCGCGGGCCTCGTGCACGAGCCCCAGGAACTCGCGCTGCATGAGCGGGTCGAGTCCGCTCGTCGGCTCATCGAGGATCAGCAGGGGCGGCTCGTGCATGAACGCCTGGATGAGCCCGAGTTTCTGCTTGTTGCCCTTCGAGAGCGTACGGACGGGGCGGGTGAGGTCACAGGAGAAACGCTCCGCCAGCTGTGCGATGCGTCCGGGCGCCACGGGCCCCGACACGCTCGCATAGAAGTCGAGCAGGCGCCCGCCGGTTGCCCGCGCGTCCATCCGCAGCTCGCCCGGAACGTACCCGATCCGTCGGCGCAGCGCGGGCCCGCCCGCTCGCGGATCGCTTCCGAGCACGCGCGCAGAGCCGCTGGTCGGACGGATGATGTCGACCAGCATCCGGAGGGTCGTGGTCTTTCCGGCTCCGTTGGGGCCGATGAGGCCGAACACCGATCCGGCGGTGACCGAGAGGGTCAGGCCGTGGACGGCGGTGCGCCGGCCGTACTGCTTGCGCAGGTCTTTCAGTTCGATGGCAGGGGTCATTCCCCGCTCCTTTCGCGGAAGAGAAGTGTGTGTGTGGATCCCGACGTCAACGCGCCAGTGGCGGATCGGGATCCTGGTGAGGGTCGTTGTCGCCCTTGCCCGAAGGCGGACCGATCGGTCGCGCCAGCGCATCCCGCGCGGCGGTGAGGAGCCGGTCGTCGGCGTACAGGCCGTGCGTGTAGAGCTCGAGCAGCGGAAGGGTGAGGCGGCGCAGCAGCGTCTCGCTCAGACCTTCTTCGCCGAGGCTGCGTGACAGCTGCCGGCGCAGGAGCACCGGTGCGAGGCTGTACAGCGTCACCGCCGTGGCAGTCACATCCATGTCGGACTGCGGGCGCAGCATCCCCGCCGCGGCCTGCTGGTCGAGCAGTTCGCGTGTCGCGCTCGCGAGGGAATCGAACAGATCGTCGGCAGCAGAGGTGTCGGAGGCCAGCATCCGGGCCATGTAGTCCAGCATCGGGAGGTAGCGCTCGCGATCCGCGAGAGCGGCGCGCATCATCGCTGAGGCGCTCGCACCCGCGAGCCGACTCTTGTCGGTGACGAGGACCTGTACGACGTGTTCGTCGCATGCGGTCCGGAGCCCCTCCTTCGACCCGAAGTGATGCACGATCAGCGCGGCGCTCACCCCCGCGCGCCGCGCGATGTCACGCAGGCTCGCCCCGTCGAAGCCCCGCTCCGCGAACGTCGCGATGGCCGCGTCGCGGATGCGTGCGCGAGCGCTCGGGTCGGACCCTGACTCCATGAGGGAGACATTAAACAGTTGTTCAGTCCTCGTCAAGTGCATCGTGGAGTGGTGGTCCGCGCTCGCATGCGGGAGCCAATCTCAGGGCGAATGATGGCGTTCGACTGCCGCTCGCGCAACCCCCTGGGTCGTGTACACGGGTGCGGCTACCGTCGGGTTCGTTCGCGACACGACGGTCGCGCTCTGCGGAGAAAGGAGACACCCATGGGATTCATGGAAGACGCGAAGAAGAACGTCTCGGAGGCTGCGGAGAACACTGCTGAAGCCGTCCAGGAGGGCGTGGATCGCGCCAAGGACAAGGCGGAGGAGATGTCGGCCGAGGCTGACGTCAAGAAGGCCGAGGCCGAACGCGATGCCATCAAGGCACGCAACGACGTCAAGGAAGCTACCCGCGACTGACGTCCCCTGAGCCCGAAGGCCCGCGCAGAGTACTGCGTGGGCCTTCGATGTCTTCTGCGGCGGACGTCCGGGCGTGCCGGCTCCTTGGAGGGGCTGACGGGAATCGGCCACTGCGCCACTCCGCACGCCGCTGCGCGGCGCGCGGAGCCTCGGGCGCAGCGGGACCCCCCGCGGGCGGGATCGGTTCCTACGGCACCCACACGAATGCCCTCCCGCACCACCTGCGGTGGCACGTGAGGGCATTGGAGGGGCTGACGGGAATCGAACCCGCGCTGTCTGCTTGGGAAGCAGAAGTTCTGCCATTGAACTACAGCCCCACACGCCGAAGCGTCCAGCCAGCATACCAAGCGGTAGGAAACGCGGCAGTCCAAGCCCGGCGACATATCTCCGCAACCGTTCGGTGGCTGTGCGTACACCCAACGGAAAGGACGTGTGCATTCCGCTCTCGGATCATCGTCGCGTCCCGATCGCCTGCACGTCTCTGTGTGGATGACGGCTGGCCTGGAGGAAGCCATTGAGACGCCGCCTGAATGCGATTCCTCTGACCCTTAGCGTCGCGCTTGTCGTCGGAGGGTGTACAGCCGGGCTGGCGCCGTCGCCGACGCCGGAGCCGGTGGGAACCTACGAACGGATGCAGCCAGACTTCGAGGTGACCGGCGCGGTGGGCATCTCGATGGCGAGTGAGCCGGATGCCGTGGGGCGCGACTCCGGGGAACCGATAGCGGATCTTCTCACGCAGTGGGGCGCCGATGTCGAACTCGCCTACGCCTCCCGAAACGCGCAGACCCAAGAAGAGCAGATCGACGCGATGATCGACGCCGGTGTCGAGGTGCTTCTTGTGCAACCTGTCGATGAGTTCGGTCTCTCGGAGGTGCTGTCGCGGGCCGCAGGTGCGGACATCGCCGTGGTCGCATATGACCGGCTGGTTTGGAACACGCCCGACACAGACTTCTATGTCGGATTCGACAACTTCCAGGTTGCAGTCGACGTCGCGACCGCGACCCTGGCAGGCCTGGGACTTGCGAACGTGGATGGTGAACCGGCGACAGTTCCTCCGGACCCGGTGGCGGTCGAGGTGTTCGCGGGGCCAGCGAACGACGCGTTCTTCGGCTTCGGATTCAACGGGATGGTCAAGAAGGTCTTGGCGTTTGCGCAAGCGGACGGGAGGGTGTTCTTTCCTGCAGGCGACCCGACACCCGACGCATCCGCCACTGACATCGACAACGCAGGCGATATCGCCGACCGAGTGTCGGCGGTGACGCCCCAACTCGACAGCGGTGAGCCGCTCGGCATTGCGGCGATCAATAACGACATTGCAGCCGAGGTCATCGATGAACTCAAGCGCGATGGATACACACCCGGCGATAAGTGGCCGATCGTCGTGGGCGCCGGAGGCGGAGCCGACGGGTTGCGTGCCGTACGACGGGGCGACCAGTTCGCCACGATCCTGCTCGATGAGCGCGCCCTGCATGAGACAGCTGCGGCGGTCGCGGCATCCCTACTCAGCGGTGCTTTCCCCGAATCTCTCGACGTCGACGGATACGGATACAACAACGACGCCGAACTCGTCCCCACCTATCTCGTCGAGCCAGTCATCGTGACGCAGGCCAATCTCTCCCAGACAGTCTTCGGCAGCGGCTATCTGACACCTGGGGACCTCGACGGCTAACGGATAGGCTGGCCCCGTGCTGCTCTCGGACCGCGACATCCGCCAAGAAGTCCTATCCGGCCGAGTTTCGCTCGACCCGTGGGACGCAGAGATGGTGCAACCCTCGAGCGTCGACGTGCGGCTGGACCGCTACTTTCGGCTTTTCGACAACCACAAGTATCCCTACATTGATCCAGCGGTCGAGCAGCCGGATCTGACGCGCCTGATCGAAGTCCGCCCCGATGAGCCGTTCATCCTGCATCCAGGGGAGTTCGCCCTCGGATCAACATTCGAGCAGGTCAGCCTTCCAGACGACATCGCGGCGAGGCTGGAGGGCAAGTCATCGCTCGGTCGGCTCGGACTTCTCACCCACTCCACGGCGGGCTTCATCGACCCGGGTTTCTCCGGCCATGTGACTCTGGAGCTCTCTAACGTTGCGACGCTGCCGATTACCCTGTGGCCGGGGATGAAGATCGGCCAGCTGTGCTTCTTCCGGTTGTCGTCACCAGCTGAGAACCCCTACGGTTCGGGCCCGTACGGCAACCGCTATCAGGGCCAACGTGGACCTACCGCGTCGCGGTCGCATCAGAACTTCCACCGTACCGATGTCGGCGTGCGTGAGGATCGCGCCGGCAGCGCGTAGACCCCTCGGACAGCAATCGGACACCTGTTCATCACCCGCGCGAAAGCCCCTGGCTATCGCGGGCTCTGATGATCCCTCATGCAGGCGTCTCCCGCGCCGGCCCCCGGCGAAACCCCGGCCGGGATATCTCGGTGGTGGCCAAAGGATGCCGTGGGCGCTGTGGTTGTGGGCAACGACGCGGGTGTGGTCCCGAGCGCATCCGTCCTCCTCCGGACCTTCCCCTCGATTGAGGATCCGATGGTGCAGAAGTGGATCCGTTTTCGCAACGCCATTCTCGGTGACGCCCCCGTTGCTCTCGTAACGCCCCCGGGAAGTAAGAGTTTCAAGGCGACCAGCTCGGCCGCCCGTTCCTCCCGACTCAGCGACGGTGTGCTGTACTGGCGACTGGTCGCGAGCAACAACAGAGAACTGGGCCGTAGCGCGTTCCTCTATCAGAGCGTGGAGCACGCTCGACGCCATGTCGAACGCATCATGTCGGCCTCGGCAGAGTTGACGATCGACGCCGTGGCCGATCGGCCCGCGCTCCGCCGCGGCTGGGTGCTCTCTCTGGATGCGGCTCCCGTAATGACATCCGCGCGTTGGTATTCTTCCTCGTCCACAAGCGTGTCCTCCGCCATGTCGGCACTCGCCGCTTTGCAGGGAGCCCGGGTCCTGGTCGGGCCTGCCCGCGCAGCATCGACGACACGGCTCGAACATGACTCCATCGCTGGATGACGGCTTCGTCATGAGCGCGGCAGCGGACCTCATCTCCGGCCGCTTTCGCCTGACCGAGCTACTGGGCTCGGGGGGTTCGGCGTCGGTGTTCGCTGCGGTCGACGAGCGCTCCGGCAGCGAGGTCGCCCTCAAGCTCCTGCATCCGCACCTGACCGGGCGCCCCGCCGCACGCGCGTTCTTTCTCGCCGAGGCGGGCCGCGCGGGAACCCTCCGGCATCCGCGCATCGTCTCGGTCCTGGATGTCGGGGTGGATGAGGATCGCGACGAACCGGTGGTGTGGATCGCGCTGGAGCGGGCGCCCGGCGCGACGCTCGCTGAGCATGTCCGGCTCCGTGGACCCCTGGACCCTCAGGACGCGGTAGCCCTGGTGGATGCCGTCCTCGATGCACTGACGGCGGCGCATGAGATCGGGCTCGTCCACCGCGACATCTCGCCCTCCAACGTCATGTTCGACACGGATGCCGCGGGCCACGTCGATCTCGGCAGCATCCGGCTTCTCGACTTCGGCATCGCTGACGTCACAGGCGAAGCCGCCGTCGGCGCGGCAGAGCTGCTGAGCGTCGCCGAGGGTGACGGCGTCGGGGTGCTCGGCAACGCTCGGTACCTGTCCCCCGAGCAACTTCGCGGCGAGCCCGTGGACGAGCGCGGAGACGTCTACCAAGTGGGCGCCGTGCTATACTTCGCAATCGTCGGGCAGGCTCCCTTCGCGCGCACCTCGTCGATCGAGAGTGCCCGTGCCCACCTGGAGGCACCACCGCCGGTGCCGTCCGTCGCGCGGCCGGGCGTGCCGCGCTCGCTCGACCGCATCGTCGTGCGCGCGATGCTCAAGAGCCCCGATGACAGATTCGCGGATGCCGCGGCGATGCGCGCAGCCCTCGCCGCGGCACTGGTCCTGCCCGCCGCGGCAGCTGGAATGACGACGGCAGTGGCCCCGTCCACGCCCTCGACAGTCGATGCACGCGTCGATGAGCCGAGTCCCGCGGAGACCTCGACCGGCGTCACTCGAGTGATGGGCGCGACGTTGGCCACGCGCCGTGATCCGGTCGCCGTCGTCGACCCCTTCGCCGGTGTGCACAGGCACCGTCGCTCGGGCGGCATCGCGGTCATGAGCACGGTCGCCGCGGCCGTCATCCTCGGCGTCGGGATCTCCCTCGTCACCAGCCCGTCAGCTTCTGTCACGACGGACCCCACACCCACGTCCACGGCGGCGGCTCCGACTCCGACATCCGCGCCGACGGAGTCGCCTGCGACACGCGTGGAGGTCACGGTGCCGCCGGTTGAGCAGCTCAGCGTCCCCGAGGCGATCGCCGCGCTCGAGGCGGCGGGCCTGGTGCCCGGACCTGTCACCGAGTCCGACGGCCCTTGGCCGCAGGGGCGCGTGCTCCAGACCGAGCCGGCCGCACAGTCCCGCGTCGCGCGCGGCAGCGTTGTGTCGATCGTCGCGGCCTCGGGCTTTGCCGTGATCCCCGCCGTGGCGGGGCTCCTGCCCGCAGACGCGCTGCAGGCGGTGTCGGCGGCAGGCTTCGCTCCGACAGCGTCGAATACCGGCGCGACCGCGATCGTGGTCGGCACGAATCCCGCGGAGGGGAGCCGTCTGCCGGTAGGGTCGGCCGTCGCCCTCGTCGAGCGCGCCTCGAACCCGACCCCGACCCCCAGCCCGACCACTACAACGGCCCCGACGGCCCCTCCCCCCTCGCCTCCTGCCACCCCGACTCCGCAACCGACAGGGACTCCGTGATGACCGCCGTGTCTCCTGCCGCACACATCAGCGAAAGCGCGCCTTTGCACTCTCGACGCCTTGCGTTCACCGTCCGCGCTGAGGATCAGGCAGACAGCCGCGACGCTGCGTGCCTGCCCGCTCCGTCGCCTCGTCCGCTCCGTCCCTTGACGCGAGTTCACTGCCCCACTCCGGAGGATTCCCCGATGTCCGTCATGCGCTTCCTCGGTGGTCGCGCATGACCGAGCTTCGACCCTCCCGGGATGACGCCGTGACCGACCAGCTCGCGGGTCAGGATGACGGCCAGCACGTCACGGTCTTCGACGAAGTCGCGGATGTCTTCCTCGCCGACGAGGTCACCCAGATCGTCGACGAGCCAAGGCTCGAGCATCCGATCGATGGGGCCCGCTCCCTGAAGTCGAAGCCGAACAAGGCCGACAGCATCTTCCGCGCCGTCGCCTACGCCGCGGGCGGCGTGACTGTGGCGATCATGTTGGCGGTCGGCCTGTTCCTGTCGATCCGGGCGGGATCGGCGCTGCAGGTCGCGGGCATCGGATTCCTCTTCGAGCAGCAATGGAATCCCGAGGCCGGGCAGTTCGGCATCGGCGCGGTGCTGTTCGGCACGGTCTCGATCGCGATGATCGCCATCACGATCTCGCTCCCCCTGTCGCTGGGCACGTCGCTGCTCATCTCGGAGGTCCTCCGGGGACGCCTCAAGCAATGGGCGATCACGCTCGTCGACCTCATGGCGGCCGTTCCCAGTGTCGTCTTCGGCCTGTGGGGTGTGTTCTTCCTGCAGGAGAACATCATCCCCGTGTCGCAGTGGATCTCGACCTACTTCGCGTGGATCCCGATCTTCGCCGTCACGGGCGCCGACGGCACGCCGGCCACGGATGCCAGCGCCTTCACGTCATCCGCCTTCATCGCCGGCCTCGTGGTGTCGCTCATGATCGTCCCGACCCAGACCTCGATCATGCGCGAAGCGTTCATGCAGGCGCCGCCCGGGGAGCGGGAAGCGGCCTACGCCCTCGGGTCGACGCGGTGGGGCATGATCACCGCAGTCGTGCTGCCGTTCGGCCGAGGCGGCATCATCGGCGGGACGATGCTCGCCCTCGGGCGCGCGCTGGGCGAGACGATCGCGATCTACATGATCATCTCGCCGATCTTCTACATCAACTGGGAGGTGCTGAAGACGGGCAGCAACTCGATCTCGGCCCTCATCGCTCTTCGGTACGGCGAGGCCAGTGAGTTCGGCCTGTCGGCCCTGATGGCGGCCGGACTCGCCCTGTTCCTCATCACCCTCGTCATCAACTTCAGCGCGTCGTCCATCGTCGCCCGATCGCGCTCCGGCGCACAGACGGACGGCTGATGACCACGACGATCGACGCACCCGAGCTGGTGGAGCCTGCGACCGAGGAGGCCGTGCGCCGCACCGCGATTCCCGACCCCGGTGAGACCCCCACCGGCCCCCGCCGGAGTCTGCGCGGCGTGCGTATGGATGACGTGTACGCCGTCGTGGGCGCGCTGGCCGCGGCGATGGCAGCCGCCACCCTGATCTTCGGATGGATCGCCCCCCTCACCGGACCCATCGGCTGGGTGATCGTCGCCTTCCTGCTCTTCGTCCTCTTCTACGCGCTACTGATCGCCGTCAACGCCGACGGTCGTGAAGTCGTCGACCGCGTCATGACGGTCGTGCTCGCCAGCGCCGGCATGATCCTCCTCGGGGCGCTCGTCTTCGTCGTCCTGTTCGTCATCACCCGCGGCGCGGATGCCCTCTTCCACGTGAACTTCTTCACGCAGGACATGGAGTTCGCCGGCCCACTCGATGGCCTGGATGTCGGTGGTGTGTCCCACGCGATCATGGGAACGCTGATCCAGATCGGGATCGCCCTGAGCATCACGGTGCCGCTGGGCATCCTCACCGCGGTCTTCCTCAACGAGGTGGGCGGACCCTTCGCGCGGTTCGTGCGCACCGTCACCGATGCCATGACCGCGCTTCCCTCGATCATCGCGGGCCTGTTCGTGTACTCCGCGATCATCCTGCTCATCACCGGACAGCGCTCAGGCTTCGCTGCCGCGATGGCGATCACGGTGATGATGCTCCCGATCGTCGTGCGGGCGGCGGATGTCGTCCTGCGACTTGTCGCCGGAAACCTCCGTGAAGCCTCCTACGCGCTCGGCGCCTCCAAGTTCCGCACCGTGTGGCACGTCGTGCTCCCGACGGCCCGATCCGGCTTGGCCACGGCCGTCATCCTCGGCACCGCTCGCGGGATCGGCGAGACCTCGCCCGTCCTGCTGACTTCCGGTGTGACGGCCGTCATGAACCTCAACCCGTTCGAAGGCCCGATGATCTCCCTGCCCCTGCAGGTGTTCGACTTCGTGCGATCCCCGGAGCCGAACATGATCGCGCGCGGTTTCGGGGCGGCGGCGGTGCTGATGCTGCTCGTGCTCGCGCTGTTCGCGATCGCCCGCGTCATCGGCGGCCGCGGGCCGGGAGACCTGACGCCGCGGCAACAGCGCGCAGTGCTGCGCCGCTCCCAGAACGACGCCCTGCGCATGGATCGAGCCGCGCGCGCGAGGGCCATGTCTGCCACCCCGCCCCAGGAGGACACACCATGACACGCTGGCGCACCCGCATCGCCGGCCTGATGAGCCTCGTGCTCGTGGCCGGTCTTGCCGTCGCGACTGCTGCCCCGGCGCAGGCGGCAGGATTCGAACCCATCTCAGGCTCGGGTTCCACGTGGTCGCAGAACGCCCTGGACCAGTGGCGCTCCAACGTCGCCGCGAACTACGGTCTGACAGTCAACTTCTCGGGCGTGGGCTCCACTGCGGGTCGTCGCGACTTCATCGAGGGCACGGTCGACTTCGCCGTGAGCGAGATTCCGTTCCAGTCCGTCGCCGAACCCGGCGCTTCTCCCGAGGTGCCTTTCCCCGCCAACAAGCAGCGGGGATACGCCTACATGCCGATCGTCGCGGGCGGCACGGCGTTCATGTACCACCTCGTGATCGGCGGGAAGCGCGTCACGAACCTGCGCCTCTCGGGTGAGGTCATCACGAAGATCTTCACCGGCAAGATCACCAAGTGGAACGACCCCGCGATCAAAGCGGACAACCCGGGCCTCGCGCTTCCCGACAAGACCGTGACCCCGATCATCCGCTCGGACGGCTCGGGGACGACGGCCCAGTTCACGCTCTGGATGTCGAAGCAGCACTCTGCGCTGTGGAGCGAGTTCGCGGCATCCGTCGGTCGGGGCCCCGGGCTCACCTCGCAATATCCGCTCTTCCCCGGCGCCAAGGGCCAGACGGGATCGAACGGCGTCTCTGGGTACGTGGCACAGGCCTACGGCGAGGGAGCGATCACTTACGTGGAGACCTCGTACGCGATCGAGCAGGGCTTTCCCGTGGCCAAGGTGCTCAACAAGTCGGACTACTATGTCGAGCCCACCTCGGAGGCGGTCGCGGTCGCGCTGCTGTCGGCTCAGATCAACACCGACCCCAGCTCGCCCGACTACCTCACTCAGATTCTCGACGGGGTGTATAACAGCGGCGACCCCCGGGCGTATCCGCTCTCTAGCTACTCATACATGATTGTCCCGACAGAGGTGAAGACGAGCGCCGCCGCGACATTCACCGAGGCCAAGGGCGCCTCTCTCGGCACGTTCGCCAGCTACTTCCTCTGTGAGGGGCAGCAGCAGGCCGGACCCCTCGGTTACTCGCCGCTGCCGATGAATCTCGTTCTCGCAGGCTTCGAGCAGATCAAGCGAATCCCGGGAGCGGGCGGCGCCAACGTCGATCCGAACAAGTGCAACAACCCGACTTTTTCCCCCGGAGACAACCCATCGAGCAATCGGCTCGCTGCAACCGCTCCGCAGCCCGCCGCGTGCGACAAACGCGGATCCGACCAGTGCACCAGTGGCACCGCAGGTGCCAAGGATCCGACCGACGTCTCGGGTTCGGGCTCGGGAGGCACGTCCTCGAACACGGCGGGCGCCACCACGACCACGGGAGGCGCGACCTCGGGCACCGCCGCGGGTGCCGACGTCCTTTATGACGAGTACGGAAACGTGATAAGCGGGACCGGCACTGCCGGAAGTGCCAACGTCGTCGCGTCGCCCTACACGGTGGAGGCCACCGGGTGGGGGTGGCAGCAGTCGACGATGTTGGGCGCAGTGCTGCTCCTGCTCGCCGCGGTGATCACCCCGCCGCTCGTCATCCGTGTCGTACGACGAGGAAACGGAGCCGGTCGGTGAGTGCGGGGTCTGTCATGGCGCCTCGCCGTGCGCGACGCCGCCAGCAACGGCGCCTTGCCTTGCGCGCCTTAGTGACGGGCATGGTCACGGCGCTGGCCGTGGGTGGCGTGATCGGAACGCTGCCCGCGCTCGTCTCCGCTCCGTCCGCGGCCGCGCAGGACGCTGTTCCGACCGGCACCCCGACGCCCGACCCGACCGACACCCCGACGCCCGACCCGACCGGCACCCCGGCCACCGGCGTGACCAAGACCGCGGATGACGCTCTGGTGAGCGAGGGATCACCGTTCCCCGACCTTTCGGTGACCGTCTCCCAGACGCAGGACCTCGTCCAACAGGGCATCCGCGTCAGCTACAGCAACGGTGCAGGACTCGCGAGTCAGGCGCCTGGCTCGGGGTCGGGCGGCGCCAACTACCTGCAGATCGCGCAGTGCTGGGGAGAGGATCCGGCCAACCCGGGCCATCCCGACCGGCGCACATGCCAGTACGGGGGCACGGTCGGCATCGGCGCCACCCGAGATGGCACTGTCCTTCCCACACGGGTGAAGGACCAAGATCAGGTCCACACGGCGACGTACCGCATCCTCGGTCGGGAGGAGTCGTACACCGCGATCCCGTTCGTCGGCTACAACCCTGCCGGCAAGACCGACGAGACCGCAGGCGAGGAGTTCGTCGTCAACGCCATCGAGTCCGTGAACGGGGTGAATCGGCAGAAGACGGGCGACAACGCCGTCGACGTCAACACGAACCGCTTCTTCACGCAGTACACCACCAATGAGATCGCGTGGGCTCCCTTCGCTGCCGATGGCACGGGGTCGGTGCCCTTCGAGATACAGACGGTGGCTCAGTCGACCGGTCTCAGCTGCGGTCTGCCGCAAACCCTCGACACCGGTGCGGTCGTGGGCAAGTCGTGCTGGCTCGTTGTGATCCCCCGTGGTTCGGATAGTGGGACATCCTCCACGACGCAGTCCGGACTGTGGTGGGATTCCTGGCAGCATCACATTGCGTTCGAGCTCGATTTCAAGCCCGTCGGCGTGCGCTGTGAGCTCGGACAGGCCGAGAAGCAGGTCGCCGGAAGCGAGATGATCTCGCGGGCTATGCAGTCGTGGCAGCCACAGCTGTGCACCCTGGAAAACGGCGCACCATTCGTCCTCAGAGATGCCAACGAAGCCGATGCGCTGGTCGATGCATCGCGGACGACATCCACGGCCCTGGCGATCACGACGCGCCCGCTCGATCTCGACCAGACGGCGTACACCACCGATCCGGTCGTCTACGCGCCTCTTGCCTTCGGTGCGGTGACAGTGTCGTTCTCCATTGACCGCAATCCCAGTTCGACTAACGCAACGGCCGACCAGCTCTCCCGAGCGCGGCTCCCGATGACGGCGATGAACCTGACGCCGCGATTGCTCGCAAAGCTCCTCACGGCGTCGTACTACGATGCCGTTCCCGCCGGCGCCGGTGCCGACAAGTCGCACCTCAATCTTGTGAATCGGGCGACGGGTCTGCGCACCTCCACCCCCGCACCCAGGAATCTGCTGTTCGATCCAGACTTCCGTGCCGTGAACGATCCCGAGTGGGCTGTCCAGGCCCTCGGTGACATCTCGATCTCGGACGCTCTCATGCCCAATGGGCGCTCGGACCTCGCATACCGGGTGTGGGAGTACATCCTCGCGGACTATGAAGCTCGGGAATGGCTGGCGGGGAAGCCCGACCCCTGGGGTATGACGGTCAATCCCTGGTACTCGACGAGCGACACCGTCAATCCCACCGGTCGCGGCCTTGTGCTGCCCGCCGAGAACTTCCCGAAGGCGGACCCGACCGAGAAGGTCGACGACACCACCTCCCCGGGCGGATCCGGACCGATCAACCTGGTCACCTGGCGTCCGTTCACGAGCGGATTCGCCGACGGGGCCTACCTAGTGCTGCGCGGCGACGGCAAGACGTTGGGTGCGTGGAACGGTCTGGCAACTCCCCCCCGTTACACGACGGAGCCGAAGAAGAACCTCGGGCTGCAGGCAGTGATCGCTCTGTCGACGTCGCCAGCGGCATCCCAGTACCAGACGATCACCGCCGCGCTGCAGAATCAGGCTGGAGCGTTTGTCGCCCCGAACACGGTGGGCCTTCAGGCCGCCCGCGATCTCATGACGCCTGTCGAGGATCAGCCCGCGGTCTTCGAGCTGGACTTCGCTGACGAGAAAGTCCGCGCCTCATCGGACGCCTATCCGCTGACGGTACCTCTCTACGCCGCACTCAATCCCGACCAGGAGGGGAAAGAGACGCGCGCCTCGTACGCGGCGTTCATCCGCTATGCCGTGACCGAGGGGCAGACTCCGGGCACCGACCGCGGTGATCTGCCGCCGGGCTATGCGCCTCTCACTGCGGCGCAGGCATCTCAGGCGCTGACCTCCGCGACGATCATCGAGAATGGGCGGCCCCCGACACCGACGCCGACTCCGACCGCGTCGACGCCCCCTCCCTCGACGACAACGACCACATCAGGTGGCTTCGTCTCCACGCCGCCATCCACCCCCGTCACGCCGTCCGAGACGGCGCCGGAGCAGGGGGGCGAGGTGACGTTCCAGCCCGCGGGAACGACGCCCGCCGATCCCGAGACGCCACTGGGCGCAGCGGCCATTCCCATCGGCCTCGCGGCGGGTGTGGCGGCGGCCATTGCGGTGCCGCTCATCTCGCGGTTCCGCGCGCGCGTCTGACGTCCGCCGTCACGGCGTCGATGACGGCACCTCCCGGGACTCCTCTAGACAGCGCACTGTCAACGTCCCCTTAGTCGAATACTCCCGGTTTGTTCACCTGGAGCGCCGAACCTCAGAAACGGCTTGGAATCTCCTTGCCGCCAGCCCGGAGCCACCCGCCCGAAAGGTGCAGTGTGGGCCGGATCCCCACACAGAAGAGGACCCCGTGAAGAAGCAGATTATTGGTGGTGCCGCCGCCATCGGCGTCGTCGCCTCGCTCGTTCTCGCCGCACCCGCGGCCTACGCCGAGCCCGTCGGTGACGGGTACGTTGTCGTCGGATCCGACACCCTTGAGATCGCGATGGACCTGCTTGCCAACGGCACCAACGCGAGCGGTGCTCCCGTGCGCGTTCTTGGAGCCGACGGCAGCACCGTCGACAACTTCGCCGCCGCGCCTAGCGGCGTTAACCTGCCCGGCGGAAAGATCGTTGGCAAGCCCTTCGGCACCCCCTTCCTCCGCCCCAACGGCTCGAGCGACGGCCACCGCGCTCTCTCGCGCTCGATCGACGGCACCGTCTGGAAGGACGGCTCGATCATCACCGGTCAGGTCGACATCGCTCGCTCGTCGAGCACTCCGTCCGGCGCCAACGCCAACGGCCCCGTGGCGGCTGTCCCGTTCGGTCGTGACGCACTGGGGTACGCATCCAACAACGTTGCCCTGAGTGGCCTCACGTCCTCGCAGATCGAGCAGCTCTTCGAGTGCACCCTCGACCCCAACTCGACGATCAACGGCGTCCGCGTCGGCGACATCGTCCCGGTGATCCCGCAGAGCGGGTCGGGCACGCGTGAGAGCTTCCTCTCGATGCACAGCATCAGCCCCCTCGGCGCCTGTGTCGCGACTGGTCAGGAGCACGAGACCCGCTACATCTACAGCGACACCACCGCCACGGTCCAGGTTCCGATCGGCAACACCACGACCGAGGTGAAGGGCACCACGGGCACGACGGTGTCCACCGGCTTCCCCGCGTCGGTGGTCACCGCCATGTCGGCGATGCAGTGGATCATCCAGAAGAACATCCCCGCGTACAACCGCATTGGCGCGGGCTTCGAGATCTACTCGCAGGTCCCGACGGCCCCCACGCCCGTCGACGTCAACAACGGCGTGTTCGTCCCGAACAGCGCGTTTTACGCGTCGGCCGCCGGCCGTGACACGACCCTGCTGGTGGAGTACGCCCGCATCGACGAGAACGACGCCAAGTACGACGCCGTCCTCGCTGATCTGATGAGCGGCGACAAGCTCGGCGACGTCACGACCTCGTTCCTGCCCTCCGACGTGATGTCGGCCAAGCAGGCGCTGGGCTTCGGTGTGCCGAACTCCACCACCGTCAACCGCTACAACCTCCGCGCCAACTAAGCGCTGCACAACAGGAGACAAGGGACATGAACTCGAAGAAGTTCTTCTCGCGCGCGGCTATCGCGGGTGTGGCTGCTGCTGCTCTCGTGGTGACCGGTGCGACGGGTGCCTCGGCCGCTGAGGGTCGCGATTCCGGTGACGGACGCACCCTCGAGCAGCCGCAGAGCAACGGTTCGCTCGACACGTACTTCCTGCTCGATGGGGGCACGGGTGCGTACGTCGAAACCGACACTGACAACGACGGATGGCTCGACACGGCGTTCGCGCCGTCGAAGAACCTGGTCGCTGTCGGCAACAACAACGGCACCGTCGGCCAGGCCGCGACCTACGCGGCGATGGACCCGGCGATCGTCACCGGTGGCGACGACACGTGGGACCAGCTGTATGTCGTGCTCGATGACGACATCTCGGCCGGTCGCTCGAGCTGGAGCGCGTGGACGCAGTCCTCGGCGATCAACCGCAAGGCCGCAGCGTTCACCAGCCTTACCCTGACGGGCAAGACGGGTGGATCGCCGGGCATCAACGCGGTTCTCGCTGCGGGTGGTCAGTTCCAGCACGGTCTGGTGTTCACCAAGAACAACGGTCAGACCGTTGTCGGCGCGATCTACCGCACGGTGGACATCACGGCCGGTGGCACTTACCGCATCTCCGCGGTGGAGTACCACGCCGCTGCCGCGCCCGACTTCGCGAACTACGCCGCGACGGCCGGCGCGACGGCGACGCTGCGCAACGGCAACCTGGAGCTCGCTGCCACGGCGGCGAACGCGGGCAAGACGGTCGACATCTGGGTCGAGGGGCAGTCCTCCCCGACTCACACGGATGTCGTCCTGGATGCCTCGGGTGAGGCCATCGTGACCTCCGCGATCGCCTCGGGTGCGCGTATCGCGGTTGTCGAGGGCGAGACGGTCGTCGCGTGGGTCACCACCGCCGACTACGTCGTCTCCGAGCCGACCGACGCCACCGACGCTGCCACCAAGGTGACCATCGCAGCGCCGGCGGAGGGTGTGACCACGGTCGTCATCCCCGCGGGTGTGGCCAACGCCAACCAGACGTTCACCGCGTTCGGCTGGTCCAACCCGGTCAACCTCGGCCAGGTCACGACCGACGCCAACGGTGACGTGACCGTCGACGCTGCGGCGCTCGGCGTCGGCGAGCACACGATCGCGCTCGTCGACGGCTCCGGTGACATCGTCGCCTGGGGCACCGCCGAGTTCTCCTCCTCCACCACGGGCCAGACCGATGTCACGGTTGACGTGACCGTGTCGGGGATCTTCTCGCTGACGGGTGTCGCCGCGTCGGTGGACCTGGGTGACGTCAAGCGTGGCGAGTCCACGACGGCGGCTCTCGGTGCCTTCACGGTGACGGATGACCGGGCCCTGCTGCCCGGTTGGACGCTGAACGCCTCGTCCACGCCGTTCGTCAACGCGTCGGCAGGCAACGACCAGATCGCCGCCTCGGCCCTCTCGATCGCTCCGGCGATCGTGTCGGGTGAGTCGACCGGTCTGACCGTTCCCGGCTCACCGCTGGCTGGTTCGGGTCTGTTCGCCGAGGGTGCGCTGAACTCGTCCACCCTGGAGGCGGGCACCACGTTCAACGCCGACCTCACCTTCGCCGCTCCCGCGTCGGCCAAGGCCGGGACCTACTCGTCGACCCTGACGCTGACCCTGGTCTCGAAGTAATTCCGGATGCCGGCCTCCGCCGGCGCCCCTAGAGAACCCTGTGCGGGGAGTCGCATCACGGCTCCCCGCACAGGGACAGGGGTTCCTCCTGCTGCAGCCATCGAAAGGACCCGGTGCTCGGAGTGGCTCTTCGTCCCGGTAGGGCACGTGGCGTGATCGTCGCGGCTCTCGCCGCAGCGCTCGTCCTGGGCGGCGCGCTCCCTGCTTCCGCCGACGACCCGCCTCCCCCGGTCTCAGGTGCGGGATCCGACGCTGTGAACGACATTCTGGACCGTTGGCGATGGGATGTCGCGACATCCTCCGGTCTCACCGTGAACTACTCGGGCATCGGTTCCCTCGCGGGTCGAGCGTACTTCCACGCAGGATGGGTCGACTTCGCGCTGGACGCGCAACCGTCCGTCCCGGCGTCGGGTGGCAGTGCGCCAGAGAGCCGGTCCCACGCGGGCGTGCCCGCCGTTGGCAGCGGGCTCGCGCTGGCCTACCAGCTGTGGGCCGACGGCACGTGGATCACCGACCTCCGGCTGTCGAGCTCGACGATCGCGGGGATCTTCACCGGCACGATCACCGCCTGGAACGATCCGGCCGTTCAGGCGGACAACCCCGGGGTAGCTCTCCC
Organism: Microbacterium sp. bgisy207; assembly: GCF_057706855.1. Taxonomy (NCBI): domain Bacteria; kingdom Bacillati; phylum Actinomycetota; class Actinomycetes; order Micrococcales; family Microbacteriaceae; genus Microbacterium; species Microbacterium sp. bgisy207. The sequence continues at coordinate 75,777 of NZ_JBYIPB010000004.1, read as the reverse complement.
CGCCACCCCTGTCGTCCCGGTCCTCCGCAGGGATTACTCCGCCACGACGTTGCTGCTCACGGAGTGGCTCGCGGCCGAGCAGCCCGCCGCGTGGTCGGCATTCACCGTCGCGAACGGGATGCCCGACGCGCCCGCCGCGGTGCTCCCCGTGTTTCCGGGAGCCCGCGACTTGGCGGGTTCCTACGGTGTCGCAGGCTACGTTGACCAGGTCTACGGCGCTGGTGCGATCACCTACGTCGAGAACGCCTACGCCCAGGAGCTCGGACTCACGGTCGCGCAGGTGCAGAACGCGTCAGGAGCTTTTGTGCCACCTGCGCCGCAGGCCGTGACGGCTGCGCTGCGCAGCGCGCGCATCGATCGCGACCCGATGTCGCCCGGGTACGGCAGCCCCGACTTCCAGCCCGTCTTTGACTCCACCGACCCACACGCGTATCCCCTCTCCCACTACTCGGAGATCCTGCTCCCCACCCAGGAGAGCACGCACTTCAGCGCATCCAAGGGTGCTGCCCTCACCGCGTTTACCGCCCAGGCCCTGTGTGCCGGCCAACAGTGGGCCGCGCCACTCGGATACGCCGCACTCCCGATGAACCTCGTGGCGCACGGCTTCACCGAACTCGCGCGCATCCCCGGGTCGACAGTGGCACTCGATGTCGCAACCTGCGCCAACCCCGCGAACACGGGCGGAGCGATCTCGCCCCTCTTCGGTGAGTTCGACTCCACCGCGGGGGCGTCGGCGACCGTCGTGAACGGCAACCTCGTCATCCGCGCGACCCCCGCGCACGCCGGAGCCACCGTGGATGTCTGGGTCGAAGGCGAAGCGACGCCCCGCCACACGGGTGTCGCGCTGAACACCTCGGGGTCGGCCACCCTGAGCTCGACGGTGCCGGCGGGCCGGAAGGTCGCGCTGACGCAGGGGACATCCGTCCTTGCGTGGCTGTCCACGGCGGATGTCGAGTACCTCGAACCTTCTGACGCGACGCACGCTGCCACGAAGGTGACGATCCCCACTCCCGCGCCGGGCACCACCTCGGTGACGATCCCGGCGGGGGCAGCCCAGGCGAATCAGACCTTCAGTGCGCTGGGATGGTCGACCCCCACGTCTCTCGGCCAGGTCACGACCGATGGCACGGGAGCGGCGACGATCGATGCTTCGGCGCTCGGCCTCGGAGACCACACGATCGCCCTGGTCGACGGGTCGGGCGAGTACGTGGCGTGGGGAACGGCGACCTTCACCGCCGCGCCCGCCGAAGGCGACCTCGAGGTCAATGTCACGGCGACCGGCGTCTTCTCCCTCACCGGTGTCGCGACCTCGGTCAATCTCGGCGACGTCCAGCGCGGAGAAGTGACCTCGGCGGCCCTGCCGAACTTCACCGTCATCGATGACCGAGCCCTTCTTCCCGGATGGACGCTGACGGCGGCGGTCGATACGTTCATCAACGGTGCCGCGGGTGGCGACCAGATTCCCGCATCGGCCCTCTCGATCGCGCCGGCGATCGTGTCGGGCGAGTCGGCCGGTCTGAGCCTTCCCGGTTCGCCGTTGACTGGCTCGGGCGTCTTTGCCGAGGGTGCGTTGAACTCCTCGACGTTGGAGGCGGGCACGGTATTCAACGCCCTGCTCAGTTTCGCGGCGCCTGCGACGGCGAAGGCTGGCACCTATACCTCCACACTCACCCTCACGCTGGTTTCGAAGTAGCGGGTCACCCGCCGGAGCCGAGCGCGACCCGAGGGAGGAAACCTCTTGTAGAGGCGAGCGACACGTGTCGTTAAGGTGGTGCACTCTTCTGCTTCGTGCACCTGTGGGCGAATAGCCCAGTGAGCAGTTCACCCGAATCCGCGCGCGCCCACGGGTCCCTCTTTGCCGCTATCGCCGCCGTCGTCATCGCGCTGATGGCACTCCTCGTCGGCCCGGTCGCACCGGCTCACGCCGAGGACACGATCGGCATCTCCGCCCGCCCCGCGGGGGCGGACGGCGCAGCGGACGGCCGTACCCGGTTCGCCTACAAGACCGATCCAGGCCAGAAGATCGACGACTACTTCCTCGTCGCGAACCCCGGCACCGTCGTGCAGAACTACATCGTGATCGGCACGGATGCCTTCAACGACGACGCGGGTGAGTACGCGCTGCTCGCGACATCCGAAGAGCCCGTCTCGATCGGTCAGTGGGTGCGCTTCGAGAACGGCGATCGGCGCATCGAGTTCGCCCTCGCGCCCGGTGAGAGTCGGCTACTGCCGTTCTCGATCGAGGTGCCGACGAACGCCACACCCGGCGACCACGCGGGGGGCCTCGTCGCGTCAGTGGTGACGCCGGGTGACGAGGTGACGCTGGATCGCCGGGTCGCGACTCGGCTCTACGCGCGGGTCGCGGGACAGTTGCAGCCGCAGCTGTCCATCAGCGCCCTGGATGCCGAGTACCTCGGCGACTGGTGGAACCCCTTCAACGGCACGGTCCGGATGTACTACACGGTGCGCAACATCGGCAACGTGGCCCTGGCCACTAACACGTCCTTCGGAGTCGATACCTGGTTCGCGATTCCCGCCGCGACACCCTCCGGCGATGGGCTCCCTGAACTGCTGCCGGGGGCCGCGCGCAATGTCTCCGTCGATGTCCCCGGGGTGGCCGCCTGGCTTTACCTCGCGCCGTGGGTCGAACTCAAACCCTTCGTCGACAGTCCCGACCCTGCCAATGCGCTTCCGGTCGATCCCACGTCGCGGAGCACGATCCTCATCGCGATGCCCTGGCCCCTCCTGATCCTCGCGGCTCTCATCGCGGGCGGCATCCTCCTCGCCGGTTGGCGCCGCCGCCGCGAGGCGCAGCGAGCAGAGGAGTGGGAGCGCTTCACGGCGCGCGAAGCAGAGCTTCGGGCCGCCGAGCAGACGCTGGTGGACGCGCCGTCAGGGTCCACCGATCATCGAGGGTCAGCGTGAGCCGCCCCGCGCGTCAGGCCGGGGCTCTCCTCACACGCTGGCAGCCGACCTCTCTCGCGGCGTTCCTGGTCGTGACGTTCCTTCTCGTCGCGTCCCTCATTCCCGCCGCAGCAAGCCACGCGGAGGACGACGACACGGGCGGGACGTCGGTCTCGGTCGAGGTCACCGAAGACCCGACACCGACGCTCTCGCCGCCTTCCCCGCGCCCCGATCTGGCCACGCTCGGCGTCGCGGGCGCGTCCTTGCACTTCGGCGATCAGCAGGTAGCGGTGGGACGGAACGTCGCAGCGAACGGCGTCGGGCTGGTCTTTTCCCGCGGCGGCTATCGCGTGGAGATCTGGGGCCGAGACGGGCAGGGCGTGTCCCTTCGCGTGGACAGCAACGGCAACCTCATCGTCGACAGCGGCGGGTCGCTGTTCGTGAAGGCAACGGGATTCCAGCCGGGCACGCCCGCCGCGGTCTACCTGTACTCCACGCCGACCCTGCTCGGGCAGCTCACGACCGACTCCTCGGGGAGCTTCAGCGGTTCGTTCGCGGTTCCCCCCGGCACCTCGGCCGGGGTGCACCAGGTGCAGGTCGTCGGCACGGTCGAGACCAACCAGCCCGCTGTGCTGACCGCGGGTCTCCTCATCTACGCGTCTCCCGGCACCCCTCCGTCCACGGTCACCCAGCCGGTCAACACGGGCGGCACGAGCGGCAGCAGCTCGGGCGGTGCGACCGTCGTGCAGACACCCGTCACAGGCGACGGCGACATCGACTCCGAGCCCGGAACCCTCAACCTCGGGATCTTCTCGATCAGTGCCCTGCACGCCGTCGCCGAGCCCTCCCTGTCTCTGACAGGTGGCGCCGTGAATCTCTCCTTCACCGTCCTCAACAACTCCGCCAGCGCCTTCAACGCTGACGCGCGCTTCTGGCTCACGAGTCTGTTCGGGCAGCCCATCGGTGCCATCGACGGGATCCCGGTCGCCGATCTGCAGCCGAATGAGGCCCGACGCGTCACCGCGAGGTTTGAGAACGTCGGAAACTGGGTGCTCTATCGCGGCTACGTCACCTTCACGCCCCCCGAGGTCGTCGACAACACCGAGCTGGTCCCGATCACCCGCGAAGCCACCGTCTTCGTCCCGCCGCCGGCCGCCCTTCCCGTGATCGGCATCGCGGCGCTCGCCGCGCTGGCCATCGTCGTGTGGCTCGCGGTGACCGGCCGGCTGTGGTTCCTGCTCGGATGGCGACGTGACGAAGACGACGACGATCCGGCGGATGCCGGTGGGCCGACATCCGCGCCACCGGCACGTGAACTGGTCGGGAGTGGGGCGCCGTCGTGACCGTCACCGACGACCCGGGCACGGCCACCTCCGAGCGATCGAAGTGGTGGCAGAATCTGCCCTTCGTGCGCCCCGCCGCCAAGACGGGAGCCGAAGATGGGCCTCCGGCTCCGCCCACCCCTCCGACCCGGCGCTCGAAGCCGCCCAAGCCTCCGCGGCGGCCCCCCGTCAGGCAAGCGCCCCTGCCCCCGCTCGGTCCCGGCCAGCAGTATCTGCGCAGTTCTTTGATGGTGCTAGCGGTGCTGATGATCGCGCTGGTGCTGAGTATCACCCTTCTCGGTCAGGTGCGTCACTACGCTGCGCAGCAGCAGCTCAGCGACTCCTTCCGTGAGCAGTTGGCCGAGGGGATCGCACCTGTCACGGAAGGTGACGTCAATGACGTGCTTCTCGCCGACGGCGCACCCGTGGCCATTCTCGATATCCCCTCCATCGGGGTTCATGAGGTCGTCGTCGAAGGCACCGATTCCGAAGTCACTCAGCTGGGGCCGGGTCACCGGCGAGACACCGTGCTGCCTGGCCAGGCCGGCATCAGCGTCATCATGGGGCGAGCTGCCGCGTACGGGGGACCGTTCGGCCGCATCCAGCAGCTCGACCCAGGCGAGACCTTCACGGTGATCACCGGTCAGGGTGAGCACGAGTACGAAGTCATCGGGCTGCGCTTCGCGGGAGACCCCGCCCCGCCGGCGCTTCAGGCCGGCGACGCACGCATCGTGCTGGTTTCTGCCCGTGGACTCCCCTACCTTCCGGTCGCGACCGTACGTGTGGATGCCGAGCTCGTGAGCGATGCTCAGCCGACGGGGTTGCGGCAGACCCGTTTCGCCACACTGGATCCGGCTGAGAAGGAGATGCAGGGCGACGCGTCGATGCTGTGGGCCTTGGTCTTCGCCCTCCAGTTCCTGATCGTCGTCGAGGTTGCTGCAGTGTGGTCGTACCGGCGCATCGGCCCTACCCGAACCTGGATCGTGTTCGTGCCGCTCGCTCTCGTCGCGTGCCTGTGGGTCGCGGGCGAGATCTCCCGGCTCCTCCCGAATCTCATGTAAGGAATCCCATGAACCCGAACGAGATCAGCGAAGAGAAGACCACCGTGCTCCCCGTGCAGGATGCCGCGGCATCCGGCACCTCGACGGTGGTCGTCGACGGCCCGCCCGCCCCGCCGCAGGGCTTTGTACCTCCCGCACGCCCGGTCGCATCCGCCGGATCCGAGGCTCCAATACCGTCGGTCGGGGGGCGCCGAGGTCGCCGGTCTGGGACCGACCCGCGGGGCAAGGGTGCCAAGACCCGTCGCAACAAGCACTCGTGGGTGACTGCGGACGCCCCGCTCGCGCAGCTCGAAGGCCGCAACGTCTCGGCCTGGTTCGGGGAGCGCAAGGTGCTCGACCGTATCTCGCTGACGATGCCGGCCGGTCAGGTGACGGCGCTCATCGGACCGTCAGGATGCGGAAAGTCCACGTTCCTGCGCATCCTCAACCGGATGCACGAGCTCGTGCCGTCGGCATCCCTGGCCGGTGAGGTGCTCCTGGACGGCGACGACATCTATGACGCCTCGCGCAAGCTCGTCGATGCGCGCAAGTCGATCGGGATGGTCTTCCAGAAGCCCAACCCGTTCCCCGCGATGTCGATCTACGACAACGTGATCGCCGGGCTCAAGCTCACCGGGCTCAAGGCGGCACGGGAGGAGAAGGACGAGCTCGTCGAGACGTCGCTGATCAAGGCGGGCCTGTGGAAAGAGGTCAAGGATCGCCTGCGCGCCCCCGGCGGCGGCCTGTCGGGCGGTCAGCAGCAGCGCCTGTGCATCGCCCGCTCGCTCGCGGTCAAGCCCCGCGTGCTGCTGATGGACGAGCCGTGCTCCGCGCTGGACCCGACCTCGACCCGCGTGATCGAAGAGACGATGGTCGAGCTGAAGGAGGAGGTCACGATCGTCATCGTGACCCACAACATGCAGCAGGCTCAGCGGGTCTCGCAGCAGTGCGCATTCTTCCTGGCCTCGCAGGGCACGCCCGGCGTGATCGTCGAGCACGGCGACACCGAGGCCATGTTCAGCGACCCGATCGACCCGCGCACGTACGACTACGTCAACGGTCGCTTCGGCTGACCGCCCGGGTGGCTGAGGCTGCCGAGGTGGCGAACGTGGCTGAGGTGGCGACGTAGCGTGGGCGGCTGGGTCGCGTGAGTCAGCGTCAGCTCGCCGCGGTCTCACGCCCGCGCGCATAGCCGGCGTCGAAGCCCCGCTCATACGCGCGCTCGTCGTGACGGTGCCCGGAGTTCCCGCGCTTGCCGCGGCCGCGGCAAGCGCGGCAGTGAGGTGCGTAGTCGGGGTCGGGCTCGAACGCCGGTCCGAATCCCGAGCGGAGGCCGGAGCCGAAGCCGCGTCCGAAACCCGGACCGAATCCGGGCCCGAACGGACGGCCGGAGCGTCCGCGCCCGAACCGGCCGAACCCGGCAAGATCGTCGATGTCGTCGACGTCGTCGCCGCCGAGTTCCCGGGCTATCGCCTGGAGTGATGCGATGGTCGTGGCGTAGTCCGCGGGTGAGACGGCACTCGACACGCGCTCACGGATGCCCGACACGGCCTCGGCGAGGCGTTCCTTCATCTCGCGACCGGCGTCGGTGAGCGACCACTCGCCCGATCCGTTCTGCTCGATCCAGCCGCGCTTCTCGAGTCGACCCATCCGCTTGCCCGGGGCTGTTCGAGCCCAGGCATGAGTGCCGTCGATGATGTTCAGCAGCATCCAATCGCGGCGATCCGCGCCGAAACCAGCGAGGCGGGTGCCGAACTCGCGGGTGATCAGCATGTCGACCAGGCGCAGCCAGTAGCCGAGCGGGCGGTCACCTGCGGGGGAGGTCTCTTCGTTGTGTTCTTCATGGGTGTTCATGGTGAATCCTCTCTGGCGGGCGAAGTCCGCGTCATTCCCGGCGCGCCCGATTGGCGCTGCTCCGGAAGTCCATGTACAAATGCATGTACTTGTATGGTGACATATAGCAGTATCCATGTCAATGCGCATGTAAATTGGAGGGATGCCGAGTTCGTCTTCCGACCCCGTCGACCAGATTGCGACAGCCCTCGTGCGGTTGCGCGGACGCGGCGGGCCGCGCGGGTGGGCGCCACCCGGCTCGCACGGGCACCACCCGCACGGTCGCGGTGCAGCCGACCGCGGCTCCGTTGGGGACCGGCCGGCCGAGCACGACGAGTCATCCCGCCGACGCCGGCGCGACGAACCCGGCTTCGGCCCCCCGGGGGGCTGGGGGCCGTGGATGGGCCCGATGGGGCCGATGGGTCCACGGGGGGGCGCCGCGCGCATCGCAGGCCCTGCACGAATGCGGGTGCTCGAGGCCCTCGCATCCAGTGATCGCCCGCTGACCGTCAGCGAGCTCGGCGAGGCGATCGGGGTCGACCAGCCCCGCGCGTCACGCCTCGTGCAGCAGGGGGTCGAGTTCGGACTCGTGCGCCGTGAGGCCGATCCGGACGACGCCCGGCGCACGCGCATCGTCCTCACCGACAAGGGTTCGGCTCTCGTTCGCGGATTCCGGGATCAGCGCCGCGATGCGATCACGACGGCGTTGGCATCCTTCACGGATGCCGAGCGCATCGATCTGGCGCGCCTGCTGACGAAGCTCGCCGACGCCTGGCCGACCTAAGGGTCGGAGGCATCACGGGGGAACAACGGATGCCGAGTGGATCATCCTGCTTTGAGGAGTTTCCTGCCTGGACGGTGTGACGTCAGCGGGCTGCGGAACTACGCCGCCCCGCGCTTCGGCAGCCGAACGAACAGCAGCAGGATGAGCCCGAGCAGCAGCACGAGAGCGATTCCCAGCACGCCGTAGATCGTGGCCCCGAACAGGGTGATCGCCAGGGCCCACATCAGCGGGGAGAGGAAGCTCGCGACGCGACCGGTCGTTGCGTAGAGGCCGAAGATCTCGCCCTGCATCCCCGTCGGCGTCACGCGGGCCAGCAGCGATCGACTGGCCGCCTGGGCGGGACCGACCATCGACGACAGCAGCAGCCCGCCGATCCAGAACACCACGACACCCGCGGACTGGAACGCGAACACCACCAGAGCCATGACGACAAGTGTCGTCAGTGCCACCACGATCACCGACTTCGCGCCGAAACGGTCGTCGAATCGTCCCGCGATGATCGTGGAGATACCGGCGACGACGTTCGCGGCGATCCCGAAGATCATGACCTCGTTGGCGGTGAACCCGAACGACACCGACGCGAGGATCGCTCCGAACGCGAAAACCCCCGCCAGTCCGTCGCGGTAGACCGCGCTTGCGATGAGGAACCAGAAGGTGGGGCGGTGCTCCCGGTACAGGTGGGCGATGTCGACGAACAGCGCAACGTAGCTCTGCACGAAGCTGATCTTGCGCCCCGGAGCCGTGGGCGGCGGTTCGGGAACGTTGAGGAACAGCGGAATAGCGAACACGATCGTCCACACGGCGCAGCCGACGGCGATAAGGCGGTAGGCGAGCCCGTTGCTCGTGTCCATTCCAAACCAGTCGGCGAACGTCAGGGCCACGACGATCACCAGCGCAACGATTCCACCGATGTATCCCAGGCCCCACCCGAGCCCGCTCACGCGGCCGACGGACTTCGGAGTCGACACCTGCACGAGCAGGGCGTTGTAATTCACTCCCGCGATCTCGCTCGCGATCGCGCCGAGGGAGAGGACGATCGCGCCGTACCAGAAGAAGGCCGGGTCGGCGAAGGTGAAGAACAGCGCGAACTGAAGCAGAGCCAGCAGAATCGTGAAGATGCCGAGCCAGCGCTTCTTGCTCCCTCGTCGATCGGCCTGTTGGCCGAGCACGGGGGCCAGCAGCAGGATCAGAAGACCCGCCGCGAAGGTCGCCCAGCCGTAGCCGCTCGAGAGGTCGGCGAGGCCTTGGCAGTACGGGCTTCCCGCATCGGCGTCGAGGGCGCAGTCGATGCTGCCGTCGGCGTTGAGCGCGGCGATCTCGGGGGGCAGGAAGCTGTCCGAGACGAGGTACAGGGAGGCGAAGACGAAGGTCAGGATGACGGAGTTGAACGGCTGCGTCGCCCAGTCCCAGAACGCCCACGACACGACCTGCTTGCGGGGGATGTCCCGTTCCTCGACCGAGTCCTGAAAGAGCACTGCGACGCTCTCGAGAGCATCCGTGTCGGTGGTCGGCGGGGGAGTCGGCACACCCAGCGGGTCGGATGCCGAAGGGCCGTTCGCGCGGAGTTCGGGCTCACTGTCGCTCATTCGCCATACGCTAGGGCCACGGGGTGAACATTGGGTAGCCCCGAGGTGGGAGACTAGAGGCATGCCCGTCCACGTGGAGCGCGCCGAACTGCCCGGTATCGGCATCCGTCACGACATCCTGACCGACGACGGCCGTCGTCTATCGGTGGTGAACTTCCGCGACGGCGGCCGCGAGATCGCGATCTCGGACGAGGACGACCCGGACCGCTGCGGCGACACGCTCGCGCTCACGGATGACGAAGCCACCGCCCTCTCGGAGGTGCTCGGCGGGTCGTTGATCCTCACTCAGCTCGCCGGCCTTCGCGAAGCCGTCGCCGGTCTTCACATGGAGCAGATCCCCGTGCGGGCTGACTCCCCCTATGTCGGTCGTCCCCTGGGGGACACGAAGGCGCGGACGCTCACTCGTTGCTCGATCGTGGCGATCGTGCGGGAGACGGGCGTCATTCCCGCGCCGGGCCCCGCCGATCTGCTGCTCGCGGGTGACACGCTCGTCGTCGTCGGCACCCGCGAAGGACTCGAGCACCTGGTCCGGATCCTGAACGGCGCCTGATCGATGCATGACGGCGCGCTGCTCTTCTTGGAGATCGGCGCACTTCTGTTCGGCATCGCGCTGCTCGGGCGGTTGGCGGGACGCATCGGAATCTCGCCCATTCCCCTCATCCTTCTGGGCGGACTCGCCTTCGGCGAGGGAGGGATCCTGCCGATCTCACAGGGCGAGGAGTTCATCGAGGTCGGAGCCGAGATCGGCGTCATTCTGCTGCTCGTGATGCTCGGCCTCGAGTACAACGCAAAAGAGCTCATGGGGAGCCTCAATCGCTCCCGCGTGGCCGGCGCGCTGGACATGGTGCTCAACGCGATTCCAGGCGCCATCGCCGGATTCCTGCTCGGGTGGGGGCCGATCGGCGCCCTCGTGCTCGCGGGTATCACCTGGATCTCGTCATCCGGTGTCGTCGCGAAGCTCCTGCAGGACCTCGGACGCCTGCCCAACCGCGAGACGCCGACAATCCTGTCGATCCTTGTCATCGAGGACCTCGCGATGGCGTTCTACCTGCCCATCCTGACGGCGGTGCTGGTCGGAATGGATCTCGGGGCCGGCGTGATCAGCGTCACGATCGCGCTCGCGGCGGTTCTCGTCATTCTGTGGGTGGCCCTTCGGCACGGTCCCCTCGTGTCGAAGCTGGTCTGGTCCAAGCGCGCAGATGTGCTCCTGCTCTCGGTGCTCGGGCTCACGCTCATCGTGGCAGGGCTGGCCGCGGAGGCGAACGTGTCAGCGGCGGTCGGTGCCTTCCTCGTCGGCATCGCGATCTCGGGTCCGGCGGCGGAACACGCGACGCAGGTCCTGACGCCGCTGCGCGACCTGTTCGCGGCGGTGTTCTTCCTATTCTTCGGTCTGTCGACCGACCCCGCTGACCTTCCGCCGGTGCTCGTTCCCGCCCTCATCCTGGCGATCGTGACGATGGCGACGAAGGTGCTCACCGGGTATGTCGCCGCACGCAAAGCCGGCATCGCTGAACCCGGCCGCTGGCGTGCCGGGTTCGCGCTCACGCCGCGGGGGGAGTTCTCGATCGTCATCGCGGGACTCGCCGTCTCGGCGGGAGCAGACAGGTCCCTCGCGGCGTTTGCGACCGCCTACGTGCTCATCACGATCGTCGTGGGGCCTCTTCTGGCGCGCATCCCCGACACTCCGTGGTTCGACCGCTGGGCGAAAGAGCGCCAGAAGGCGCGACGGATGCGGCAACGCGCGGCGGCGGCAGAAGGCTGACGGCATCCGGAGTCGGACGGTACGGTGTGGACATGAGCACGCCTGCGGCGCCCGACTCGCCCCGAGGCGACACCGCGTCGGGGAGTTCGGAAACCCCCGCGGCGCACAGCGACCAGAGCCGCTCCCCTACGCAGCGGCGCTACGATCGGCTCTTCAACACCGGCGGCAGCCGCGCAGTCGGCGCCTACCTTCGCGAGCGGGTCTACGCCACCTTCACAGGCCTCGCGATCGTGCTGGTGGTCTCGCAAGCCGATCACGCGGATGCCGATCACGCGCTGCTCGCGCTGTTGTTCGGCGTGCTGGGCATCACGATCGCGGGCCTCGTGTCCGATGTCGTCTCCCACCTGGCGGTGGGGGGGAGTTCCCCCACGGGGCAGATTGGATCGTCCTGGTCCGCGTCGCCGCCGGGGGCCCGTCGACGGTGGTGGTGCCGGGCGGGCTCGTGCTGCTCGGGTGGCTCGAGATCATCCCGCTCTCGACGGCCATGACCGCCGCCGCCGCGGTGTACATCGCGACGCTCGCGCTCATCGGATGGCTTGCGGTTCGCCGGTCGCACGCGAAGTGGTGGGAGCGTGTGCTGGCCCTCGGCATCCTCGTGGCGCTCGGCCTGCTCGTGATCGCGCTGCAGACCGTCGCCAAACTCGTCTGACAGTCGCGTCGCGGATGGCGAGCAGTCAGATGCGGCGCCGACGGTAGTCCTGCTCCAAGATGGCGTACACGGCAGTGTCGACCCACTCGCCTTTGAGCCAGAGATTCTCCCGCAGGTGCGCCTCGTGCCGCATGCCGAGTCGTTCGCATACCGCGGCCGACGCCTCGTTGCGCGGGTCGAGCTCCGCATACACGCGGTGCAGGCCGAGCTCCTCGAAGGCGAGCCGCAGGATGATCTCCGCCGCCTCGGTCGCGTAGCCCTTGCCCCGTTCGCCAGGCGACAGCAGCCATCCGATCTCGGCGGTCCTGTCATCCGTGCTCGCGAGCTTCACATACAGGGTGCCGACGAGACGTCCTGCCGCATCGCGGATCGCCGGCTGCACGTAGTCCCCACTGTTCTCGAGTCGGTCGTGGGCGCCATCACGCTCGATGGCGGTCGCGACCTCGTCGCGGGTGCGGGCGCTGTAGAGCATGTACCGCACGGTCGTCGGATCGCCCTGGATCGCACTGAGGGCGTCGAGGTCGTCGGCGCGCAGCAGATCGAGCGTCACTCGCTCGCCGCTGAGTGGAGTGAAGTGCCAGGGAAGGGTCACGGCTTCATTATGACTCCCACGAAACTTGATATGACTCGACTCAGGTTCGGTTGACAGGGGGCGGCCCGCTCGCTACGCTTGAGTCATCGCGACTCAACCTCGTGCACTCACGCGGTCTGCCGCGAGTCGACTTTCATCCGGAACACCGCTTCCACAGAAACAAGGAGAAACAGATGCCACGTGCAGTGGGAATCGACCTCGGAACCACCAACTCCGTCGTCAGCGTCCTCGAGGGCGGCGAGCCCAAGGTCATCGCCAACGCCGAGGGCTTCCGCACCACCCCGTCGGTGGTCGCGTTCACCAAGGACGGCGAGGTGCTCGTCGGCGAGACCGCCAAGCGCCAGGCCGTCACCAACGTCGACCGCACCGTCTCGTCGGTCAAGCGCCACATGGGCACGACCTGGACTTTCGATGTCGACGGCAAGAAGTACACGCCGCAGGAGATCTCGGCGCGAATCCTGGCCAAGCTCAAGCACGACGCCGAGCAGTACCTCGGAGACTCGGTGACGGATGCCGTCATCACGGTTCCCGCGTACTTCAACGACGCCGAGCGGCAGGCCACGAAGGAGGCCGGCGAGATCGCCGGTCTGAACGTCCTGCGCATCATCAACGAGCCCACCGCTGCGGCGCTGGCCTATGGCCTTGACCGCGGGAAGGAGGACGAGCTCATCCTCGTCTTCGACCTCGGTGGCGGAACCTTCGACGTGTCCCTGCTCGAGGTGGGTAAGGACGATGACTTCTCGACGATCCAGGTGCGCGCCACCGCCGGCGACAACCGCCTCGGCGGTGACGACTGGGACCAGCGTGTCGTGGACTACCTGATCAAGCAGTTCAAGGACACCACCGGCGTCGACGTCTCGGGCGACAAGATCGCGCTGCAGCGCCTCAAGGAGGCTGCCGAGCAGGCGAAGAAGGAGTTGTCGAGCTCGGCATCCACGAGCGTCAACCTCCCCTACCTGTCGCTCACGGAGAACGGTCCGGTGTCGCTGTCCGAGACGATCACCCGCGCCAAGTTCGAAGACCTCACCAAGGACCTGCTGGACCGCACGAAGAAGCCGTTCGAGGACGTCATCCGTGAAGCCGGCATCAAGGTGAGCGACATCGACCACGTCGTGCTCGTCGGAGGATCGACGCGTATGCCCGCCGTCAGCGACCTCGTCAAGAAGGAGACCGGTGGCAAGGAGCCCAACAAGGGTGTCAACCCGGATGAGGTGGTCGCCGTCGGCGCCGCCCTCCAGGCCGGTGTCCTCAAGGGCGAGCGCAAGGATGTGCTGCTCATCGACGTGACCCCGCTGAGCCTCGGCATCGAGACCAAGGGCGGGATCATGACCAAGCTCATCGAGCGCAACACGGCTATCCCGACCAAGCGCAGCGAGACCTTCACGACCGCAGACGACAACCAGCCGTCGGTCGCGATCCAGGTTTTCCAGGGCGAGCGCGAGTTCACCCGCGACAACAAGCCGCTGGGGACCTTCGAGCTCACGGGTATCGCTCCGGCGCCGCGCGGGATTCCGCAGGTCGAGGTCACCTTCGACATCGACGCGAACGGCATCGTGCACGTGTCCGCGAAGGACAAGGGCACGGGCAAGGAGCAGTCGATGACGATCACGGGTGGCTCGTCGCTTCCCAAGGAGGACATCGAGCGCATGGTGCGCGAGGCCGAAGAGCACGCCGCCGAAGACAAGAAGCGCCGTGAGTCCGCCGAGACGCGCAACCAGGCTGAGACCCTCTCGTACTCGATCGAGAAGCTCATCAAGGACAACGAGGACAAGCTGCCCGAAGAGGTCAAGACCTCGGTGCAGGCGGATGTGGATGCCCTCAAGGCGGCGCTCGCAGGAGATGACGACGACGCAGTGAAGGCTGCGTTCGACAAGCTCAACCAGAGCCAGTCCCAGCTGGGTGAGGCCATCTACCAGGCGGGCCAGGCTGCGGGCGAGAACCCCGACCCGGCTGCGAACGAGCCGGGTGCCGGGACCGTTCCGAACCCCGACGAGGACGTCATCGACGCCGAAGTCGTCGACGACGAAGACGAGAAGAAGTAACCAGAGATCATGGCAGGCAAGGACGACGAAGAGCCCACACGTTCGGAGAAGGACTCCGGAGTCGGACCTGGCGGCAGCGCCCCTGACAGCGCGAGCGCTGACGGCGAAACCGCGGCACCGGGGCCGGAGGACACCACCTCCGGTCCCGGCGCCCCCGGCGCCGAACCGGACGACCTGACGGTCGACGACATCCTCGGTGCCGCCCAGTCGGCGGATGCCGCAGCGGCAGAGGATGTCGTGCTCGCCGACCTGGAGTCGGCGTTGCTGACCGACCTCAAGAGGCTGCAGGCGGAGTACGCGAACTATCGCCGCCGTACGGAGGAGCAGCGAGAAATCGAGATCGAACGCGCCAAGGGCGCGGTCGCCAAGGGCTTCATCCCGGTTCTCGACGATCTCGACCGCGCCGAGAAGCACGGCGATCTCGAGGAGGGCACGCCCTTCGCGGCGATCGCGGAGAAGATCCGCACCGTCGCCGAGCGGCTCGGGGTCACCTCCTACGGCGAGGCGGGCGAGGTGTTCGACCCCCAGCAGCACGAGGCGATCTTCCAGCAGCCCACTCCCGGGGCGACGGAGACGACGATCCTCGAGGTCGTGGAGGTCGGGTATCGACTCGGATCGATCGAGCTTCGCCCAGCGAAGGTCGTCGTCGCCGTGCCGGCTGAGTAGCACGGAGGACAACCGATGGCCAGTCAAGACTGGTTCGACAAGGACTTCTACAAGGTCCTCGGCGTCTCGAAGGATGTCTCCGCAGCGGACCTGAAGAAGACCTACCGCAAGCTCGCGCGGCAATACCACCCGGACTCGAACGCGGGCGATGCCACGGCTGAGGCGCGGTTCAAGGAGATCAGCGAGGCCTACGCGGTGCTGTCGGACCCCGAGCAGCGCGAGGAGTACGACCAGATCCGCGCGATGGGTTCGGGCGCCCGCTTCACGGCGGGCGGGCAGGGCGCCGGCGGCTTCGAGGACGTCTTCAGCCGATTCGGGCAGAGCCGCGGCGGGTACAGCTACGAGAGCGCGGACTTCGACGACATCTTCTCGATGTTCGGCCAGGCCGGAGGGGGCTCGTTCGGTTCGGGACGCTTCGGTCAGGCATCCGGTGGCTTCCGCGGCTACGGCGGTCCGACGCGGGGGGCGGATGTCACCGCTCGCACGACGATCGACTTCGTCACCGCCACGAAGGGCGAGACCATCACGCTGCAGTCCGAGGACGGGCACCCCTTCAAAGTGAAGATTCCCGCGGGCGTCGCTGATGGACAGAAGATCCGACTGCGCGGGCGCGGCCGTCCCTCGCCCGATGGGGGAGAGAACGGCGACATCGTCGTACAAGTCACCGTCCGCCCGCATCCGGTCTTCACCCGCGACGGGCTGAACCTGCGCGTGGTCGTTCCCGTGACTTACACCGAGGCGGTGTTCGGAGCGACGATCGAGGTGCCGACTCTCGGCGGAGATCCGGTGAAGCTGCGCGTTGCCCCGGGCACCCCGTCCGGGCGCGTCCTGCGCGTGAAGGGCCGGGGCGTGCAGACGCAGAAGGGTACCGGCGACCTCCTGGCCGAAGTGCAGATCGCTGTTCCCACGCACGTCGACGGTGCCGCACGCGAGGCCCTGGAGAAGTACCGCGAGGTCGAACCGAAGGAGAACCCCCGCGCCGATCTGCTCGCGCGCGCGGCGGGATGAGCAGTCGAGCTGAGGACATCCGATCGAGAGGAGGAGAAAGGACGATGAGAGGCCCTCATCTTCGCCGATTCCCCTCGTGCCGAGGGGGTGGGCTCGATGCCTGAATCCGAGATCGACGACGAAGCCCCGATTCTGGCGATCGCGGCGGCGGCTGAGCTCGCGGGCATGCATCCGCAGACGCTGCGGCAGTACGACCGGCTGGGTCTGGTCGTCCCCGCCCGGACGCAAGGCGGATCGCGGCGGTACTCGTTGCGCCATGTCGAACAGCTTCGGGAGATCGCACGGCTGTCGGGTGAAGGGATGAGCCTTCCCGGCATCGCCCGCATCCTCGAACTCGAAAACCGCGTCCGTGAGCTTCACATGCGTGTCCGCGATCTCGAGGCTCGGGTCGAGGCGGAGCTTGCCAGCCGGCCCGGCGCGCGGGTCTTCGCCGCCGGCACCAGCGGCTCGGTGATCACCCTTCGCCACGGTCGGCGAGTGCGCCGCGCGACCGAACTCGTGCTGTGGCGGCCGCGTCATGGGTTGCCGCCAGCGCCCGATGCCCCCGACGAAGACTGATTTCGCGGGCGGCGCCTGCGCTACTCTCATGCCGTGACCGAGACGCCCCCGCCTGACGCGGCACCTGCTGTGACAACGGCGCCACCGCCCCATGCCGACACGCGCCGGGCGCACCGCGTCGTTGCGGCTGAGGCGTCGGGGCAGGCCGGGGAACGCACGCTCGAGTCCCTGGGCCTGGGCGTGGGCACGGTCGCCTTCCTCGTCGTCGTTCTGATCGCGCTGGCCGTCTTCCGCTTCGAGTCAGCCCCCATCTCGGGCCCGGGCTCGGTAGGGCAGTTCTCAGCCATCGCCTCGGCCGCCGCGGGGATCCTCGCCTTCATCGCCGGACGCTACATCGTGCACCGGAACGAGGCCGGGCAGCGTCTCACCGTGCTTGACTATCTCGACATCGCGGCCCTCGCCTTTGCCCATGGGATCATCGCGCTCCTGTCCTGGACGCTCCTGGCCGTGATCCTCACGGACGCCTTCATCGGTGCCGAGGTCTTCGCTCTGCCTTTGCTGGCACTGTCGGGTGCGGCCGCAGCAGTCACCGCCTACCTGGTGTTCTACTCGGCGACGCACATGGATCTGCCGCTGCTCGCGGTCATCCTCGCCGTGTTCCTCGTCGAAGGAGTTCTTGCGGCGATGCTCACCGCGAGCGATCCGTACTGGTGGAAAGACAACCTGTCGGCGCTCGGGATGACGAACGACCTCTCCGCCATGACCTTCAACCTCACCCTGATCGTCGCCGGCTTCATCGTCACGACCCTCGCTCGCTACACGACCCGCGGGATCCCGACCTCGCATGCGCACGGCATCCGGTGGGTGCGACTGTGCCTCGTCCTCGTCGGCATCTTTCTCGCCCTCGTCGGCGTCTTCCCGGTCAACGACTTCTTCTGGCTCCACACCGGGTTCGCATCCGGTATGGCCGTCGTGTTCGGCGTGCTCGTCATCCGTCTTCCCGTGTGGATCCCCGGCATTGCGCGTCCCTTTGTGGCACTCGGATGGCTGTTCATCGGGGTGATCGTCATCCTGGCGATCTACTTCGCTGTCGGGTACTACACGCTCACGGCGGTCGAACTCGTCGCCGGCATCCTCGTCTTCTCGTGGATCATCCTCTTCATCCGCAACGCGGCAGCGTTGGAGACCGACGTCAGGACGCCGTGACTCCCGCAGCCGGATGGTCCTCGATGATCATCTCCGGCGCACGGGCGACCACGAGCCAGGTCGGCAGGATCGCGACGCACATGATCGCGAGGATGCCGATGTCTCCGACCATCGCGACGGCGACGAACAGTGCGATCCAGCCGTCGCGGGCGATCGCGAGCGTGAAGCCGAGCACGCCGCTCGCGAGGGCCAGGCCGAACGGGATCGACGGGAAAAGCGCGTGGGCCACCATCCCGAACGCGACGCCGAGGAAGATGGCGGGGAAGACCCGCCCACCGCGGAAACCGAAGGATGCGGCCACCACGAGAGCCGCGAGCTTGATACCCACGAGCGCCAGCAGACCCGCCCACCCGATCGCCCCGTCGAGGGCGATGAGCTGAGCGCTCTGTTCCAATCCCTTGAAGAGGGTGAGCGGACCGCCGAGCGCTCCGAGCCCCCCGAGGAGGAGGCCGCCGGCCAGGCTCAGAAGCAGCGGGTTCGGCATCCGTTGGCGCAGAAACGGATGCAGGGCCTTGAAGGCCACGATGCCGACCAACGCGATTGCGGCGCCCGCGCACGCGATGACGGATGCCGACACCAGATCGATCGCCTGCGGGTTCGTGTAGGGCGCAATACTCGCGATTGCACCCAGGCCGCCGCCGAGCACGAGGGCCGTGATCGTCCCGGTGGCTGCCGCCACGAGCGGCAGGAACAGCTTGTCCCACAGCGCGCCGCCGCCCGAGGCGAGCGCGCCGGTGAAGACCAGCGCCGCGGCGACGGGCGTGCCGAACAGGGCGCCGATCGTGCCGGCGGCGGTGAGGATGACGACGAGCTGAACCGGGATCGCGGGCCACAGTCGCGTCACGATCCACACCGCCAGCGCCGTGTTGATCGCGATGATCGGGCTCTCAGGCCCAAGACTCACGCCGCCGATGAGCGTCAACAGGATCACGACGATGATGCTCGGGACCGCGCGGACCGGCTGCGGCGGCGCGATGAGTTCCACGGTCGCGGAGTCCTGTCCGCCGTGGCCGGGCATCTTCCACACGACCATGCCGACGAGGAAGCCGGTCAAGGCGAGCACCCCGAAGATCCACCACGGCGAATCGCCGTCCGCCCCCAGTGATTCCGGCAGTGCCTCCCACACCCAGTGCGCGCCGACATGCGCGACCTCGTCGAGAGCCCACAGCATGAGGCCTGACAGGATGCCGATGAGTGCCGCGGGGATCGACAGGGCGACGAGCGTGCGAGAGCTGCTCGTGAACGCCCACGGATTCGGGTTCGAGACCATGTCGCTCACCCTAGGGCGCAAGCGGTGGTCGCGGTAACCGACTCTCGGCGAGGGCGCGGGGGCTCTGACTCGCGGCTCACTACTCTCAGACCATGACCGAAGAACGCTGGCAGAAGCTGACGTACTGGCCGCTGGTCGTGGCCTCCCTCGCCTTCATCGCCGCCTATTCATGGCAGGTGATCGCCAATCTGCAAGGCCCCGAGTACGCCACGATGCGCTTGGTGATGGCGGTGACATGGGTCATGTTCGCGATTGACTATCTGGTCCGGCTCGGCCTTACGCCGAAGAAGGGGGCATGGTTTCGCGCGCACCTCTTCGATCTCGCCGTCGTCGTCCTGCCGGTACTCAAGCCCCTGCGGCTGATTCGCGCGATCACCGAGATCCAGAAGATGTCGCGGGGCGACCAGCTACGAACCCAGGCTGCCGTCCTGGCGGGCGGCACGGTCGCCATCCTGATCTGGATCTGTTCCCTCGCGGTGCTGGAGGCCGAGCGGCCGGCACCCGGCGCAAACATCCTCAACTTCGGCGACGCGATTTGGTGGGCGTTTGTCACGGTGACGACGGTCGGTTACGGGGATCTCTACCCCATTACGGCGTGGGGGCGGATCGTCGCCGTCGTGCTGATGTCCGTCGGGATCGGTGTCGTGGGCGTGGTGACGGCAACGACGGCATCCTGGTTCGTGGAGCGGGCGGCCACCCTCTCGGGTAACGACGACCAGGAGGCCGCCACTCGCGGGCAGGTTCGTGAGCTCTCGCGTCAACTCGAGGCTGCCGTCAAGGGTCTGCCGAAGGGCGCCGACGAGTCGTCCCCGCGCCAGACGCGGGCCGACCCGCCTCCGGCATCGTCCTGACCGGCCGGTGCACTGGCGGCCGCGGTAGCCTGGCGCGGTGAGTTCCGCTCAGCCGTCGCCCGCGTCGTCAGGACTGTCGCCGATGCTGCGGGTTCTGCTTGGTCTTGCGGCCGCCGTCGTCGTGTTGGTCGGGCTCTCGTGGGCGCGTGAGATCGTCGGCCCGCTCGCACTCGCGGCCGTCATCGTGATCATCTGCCATCCGCTGCACGGCCTGCTGCGCCGTCGGGGATGGCCCGCCTGGACGGCCACGACCGCTGTCGTCCTGCTCGCGTACATCATCCTCACGGCGATGGCGTTGCTCCTGTGGTTCGCGGGAACGCAGTTCGCACGCCTGGTCGTGGACTATCTCGGGCAGCTGCAGGCAACGGTCGACGGAATCGAAGAATGGCTCGCCGCGATGGGCTGGGATGGGCAGGCGGCGGACACGATCGCGTCCCTTCTGGAGCCCTCACGGCTGCTGAGCCTTGCCACCTCGGTGTCGGGCATGGTCGTGGCCGTCGCCGTCGGGCTGTTCTTCGTGCTGGCCTACGTCATCTTCATGGCTGCGGATGCGGCACGCTACGGTCGGCTTCGCGCTGTCTTTGGTCACTCCGTCGATGCCACCCTGGCGCGCATCCGTACCTTCAACGTCGGCACCCGGCGGTATTACATCGTCAACGCCATCTTCGGCGCCGTCGTGGCCATCATCGATGGCATCGCGCTCGCGGCCATCGGCGTTCCGGCGCCCGTGGTGTGGGCGATCCTCGCATTCGTCACGAACTTCATCCCGAACATCGGCTTCGTGCTCGGCCTTATCCCGCCGGCGATCCTCGCGCTGGTCGTGGGCGGCTGGCCGCTGTTTCTTGCCGTGATCGCGATCTATAGCGTCGTGAACGTCGTCCTGCAGGTGCTCATCCAGCCGAAGTTCGTGGCTGATGCGGTGAGCCTGAGTCTCACGCTGAGCTTCTTCTCGGTGATCTTCTGGACCTTCATCATCGGTCCGCTCGGCGCGATCCTGTCGATTCCGCTGACCCTGCTCGTGCGCGCGTTGATCCTCGAGGCCGACCCGGATGCCCGTGTGCTGCGCTGGCTGAGCGGGGACCGGGACGCAGCCCCCACCGCTGAGCCTCCCCCCGTGGCAGCCGCGGCGCCCGACGCTCCTGTGGCGCCCGACTCGGACCCGTCCGATGCCCCTGCCCCGACGACGACGCCAGACGCATCTGCCGCACCCGAGACGCCACCTCCCCTCCCACCGCCCCCGCGGGACTGACGCTCGGAACCGGGCTTCGGACCGGATCCCGCGGGGTCGGTGGGCTGGAGGCGCTCAGGAGAGGAGTTTTGCCTTCGCCGCAGCGAACTCCTCGTCGGAGAGAACGCCCGCATCTTTGAGCGCGGCGAGCTTCTGGATCTCGGCGACGATGTCGACGGCGGGCGCTGCGGGGGTTGCGGGCGCCGGGGCCGCCGCCATCTGCGAAGCAACAGCCTGTTGCGCGGCCTGCTGCATCGCGGCCTGCTGTTGTGCCGCCTGATACTGCTCCTGCTCGTACTGCGCCTGAGCCTTCTTCTGCTGGTTGTTCGACATCGCTCCTGACACCGCGCTGGCGGTGCCCGCGACGACGGCGGTGCGGGCGGCGAGGCCGATGAGGCCGGGACGGCCGACTCGTCGGATCATGTCGGATCTCCTTCTTCTCAGGCCTCTTCGGCCATGTCCATGATGGCGTTGACGATGGGGGCGGGGATGCGCTCGGCGCTCAGGACGACACCGCCGGATGACGCGAGCCGGTCAGCGAGGCGGCGGGCGTAGACGAGTTCGAGCGCGACGATCGCGGCCGACGAGCCGGGCTCGACGAGTTCGACGAGCTCGGCGATGTCTTCTTCACCGGTGATGCCGATCTCGGCGAGCTCGATGCTGCCGAAACCGTACTCCCCGGTCTGATCCTCGATCTCGATGACTTCGACATCGCCTGACTCCGACTTGGACACGATGACGAAGTCGAGAAGGCGGACCAGACCGCCTTCCAGGAGCTCCGCGAGAGCGTCGATGGTGTCAGGGCTCGGGCGATCGCCCTCGAAGCCGACGAGGTAGAGCTCGACCGGTCCGTAGCGGAACTCAGCCATGGGTGTGATCCTTTCGGGTGGGTGATAAGAGGGGCGGAAGAGGTCAGAAGTAGGCGATGCCCCTGGCGAGGACCACGACACCGAGAACCAGCAGCACCATCCCCATGATGACGGCGTTCTCGCGTTCCAGCCAGATGCGGAGGCGGGTCAGTGGTCGCTCCAGTCGGTCGGCGGCGACCACGAAGCCGACCACCGGCAGCAGAATCGTCGATGCCGCCACGAGCAGGTACACCGTGAGGGCGATGACGGCATCGCCGACGGCCACGGCCGAGATGCCGAGGGCTGCCCCCGCGGCCGCGCCGAGCAAGAGATTCTTCGGGTTCACCGCGGCGAGGAGGACGCCCATGCCGAGCGCGTCCCAGAACCCGAACCGATCGATCGCCCGCATCCAGGAGGGAAGCGTCGCCGCCTGAGCCTCGCCGCGTGCGCGAGACCGAAACTGCCGCACCGACAACCCCATGAGGGCGATCCCCAGCATGAGATGGATCGTGCCCGGTAGGGGACGGATGCCACCGACAGCCGGTGTGGGTATGACAGCCGAGAGGACGAGGAAGATCACGACGGTGGTCAGGATGCCGAGTACCCAGCCGGCTGCGAACCCGATCCCCGCGGTGCGCGCCCGGGGCGAGAGCAGCAGAAGAATCGTCGCGATGATCGGCACCGGGCTGAGGGCGATGCCGACCGCGAGGGGAAGCACCGCGCCTACCGCGTTACCCATACCGGTCCTCTCGTCGGCTGCTCCGCGTCCATCATCCCCCACGCCTCGCTCCTGATCGACCGAGCGCCTCCGGGGCGCTCTCGCGCGCCTCAGGTACAGTTGTGACGCCGCATCCGCGGTGCGAACGCCGCTCAGCAAAGGCAGCCCTTCTGTGACTTCCCTCGACGCGTCCGACGGTTCGCCGACCGGAGACCATGCCGGTGGCGCCGGCCGCCTCACCGTGCTCATCGGCGCCGACACGTTCTTCCCGGACGTGAACGGTGCGGCGCGGTTCGCCGAACGCCTGGCCGCCGGGCTGGTGGCTCGTGGGCATGAGGTGCACGTGATGGCACCGAGCAAGACGTGGGCACAGCACGGGGTATTCCGCGAGGTGATCGAGGGTCAGGAGATGACCGTCCATCGCATCCACTCGTACCGGTGGTATCCGCACGACTGGCTGCGGTTCGTGTGGCCGTGGCGGGCCAAGCACTACGCCCGTATCGTGCTGGATCAGGTCAAGCCGGATGTCGTCCACATCCAATCCCACATCGTGATCGGGCGCGGGCTGACGCGGATCGCGCGCCAGCGCGGGATCCCCGTCATCGCGACCAATCACGTGATGCCCGAGAACATCCTCGACTATTCGGCAATGCCGAAGTCATGGAACAACACCATCATTCGCTGGGCGTGGGCCGATGCCAATCGCACCTTCCAGCTGGCCCGCGTCATCACGACCCCGACGCGTCGCGCCGCCGACTACCTCGAGCGAGCGACCGGGATCACCGGAGTCATTCCCATCTCCTGCGGCATCGACATGCACAACTACACGCCCGATCTGACCCCGCGGCAGGCCAACCGGGTACTGTTCGTCGGGCGACTGACCAACGAGAAGCAGATCGACGTGCTGCTTCGGGCGATGACCAGGCTCGACCCGGCGCTGGACGCGACCCTGGACATCGTGGGCGGCGGCGATCAGCGCAAGAACCTCGAGCAGCTGGCCGCAGACCTCGGTCTGGCTGAGCGCGTCACGTTCCACGGGCACGCGTCCGAGCAGGAGCTGCGGGAGCTCTACACACGAGCGAGCGTCTTCGCGATCGCCTCCATCGCCGAGCTCCAGTCGATTGCGACGATGGAAGCCATGGCGTCGGGGCTGCCGATCGTTGCGGCAAATGCCGTGGCCCTGCCCCACCTGGTGCAGGACGGCGAGAACGGATACCTGTTCACACCCGGAGACGTCGATCAGCTCGCAGCGCGCCTTACCGACGTGCTCACGGCTGCGCCGGAAGAGCGGCAACGGATGCAGCAGGCATCGCTCAAGGCGGTGGCGATCCACGATATCGGGCGCACCCTCGACACCTTCGAGGCCCTGTACCGCGGCGAGCCGATCCCGGAGTAGCGATGCATGTCGTGATGTTCGGCGACCAGCACGCCGAAACGCTCGGCGGCGCACAGGTCTCGATGCGCCTGCAGCGTCGGTTCCTCGAGAAAGCCGGCCACACCGTCACGATCGTCGCGCCGCGACGTCACGGACCCCGTTCTCACAGGAATGCCGACGACCCGGGGTACGCCGATCTGCCCTCGATCCCGGTCACGCTGGACCGGGAGTACGCGATGACCTGGCCCGGCGCGCGAGCCGACCGCGCCGTGGACCGCGTCCTGGCTGGGCGTCCGCCGGTTGACATCGTCCATGTGCAGGGCGATTTCTGGGGGGCCTTCCTGGGCCTTCGATACGCCCGTCGTCACGATCTCCCGGTGGTGTTCACGTTCCACAACCGCGTCGATGTCGGCATCCGTGCCGTCGCCCCGTTTCCGGACATCGTGCTGCGGGTGCTGAACCGCTGGGGACGTCGCGTCCTATCGGAGCCGGCGGGATCGCGGTCGGACGGCTGGTCGTACCTGCGGATGCTCGCCTCATTGGCGGATGCCGTCACTGCACCGTCCGCCCATTTCGCGCGGCGGCTCGAGACCAACCGCGTCGCCCCGCACGTCGAGGTCGTCTGGAACGGTATCGATGACGACGAGCTGGCGGCTGCGCTCGCCGCGCCGCGTGCGCGACCGGACTCCCGGCTTCCCCGTCTGGTGTGGGTCGGCCGGATGAGTCCAGAGAAGCGGCTCATCCCCTTCCTCGAGGCGGTCGTGGCGTCGGGCATCGAGGCCGACATCGAGGTGATCGGCAACGGTGCACAGCGTGCGGCCGCGCAGCGGGTGGCAGAACGCGCTCGCGCGTCAGTGTTCTTCCTCGGCTCACTGCCCTACCGCGAGACACTGCGTCGCGTCCGCTCCGCGGATGCGCTGGTGCAGACCTCGATCGGTTTCGAGACGCAGGGAATGACGATCTTCGAGGCTGCCACGCTCGGGACGCCGTCGATCGTCTGCGACCCGGATCTGGTCGCCGAGCTCGGATCGGGTGCGTGGCCGGTTCCGGATGCCTCGACCTCCGCGCTCGCTGCCGTCCTGCGTGCCGCCGTCGCCGACGTCCGCGCGGGAACGGCTCCGGTGCCCGACCCGTCTATCGCCGAGCGGTTCCGGCAGTCGTCGCGGACCGCGGCGATGCTCGAGGTGTACGAGGCGGCGCGCGCGCGACACGACGCGACCTGACGGCGTCTGCAGCGCGGTCACGGGAGGCGCCGGGGGTCGGTGGGCTGGCGACGGGCGCCGTCTGTGTGCACGGCGCGGATGGTGGCGAGCAGGCCCCAGAGTGCGAGTCCCGACAGGAGAAGCAGAATCAGCATGTCAGAAACGCTATGATCGTGTTATTCGCGCCACCAGTGGCGGAATGCGCCTCATTCGTAGGATTCATGCCATCGACGGCGGGGTCGTCGAGAATCGGGGATCAGTGATCCGTACCGTCGCCACCATCGTGCAACCGGGCTTCGCGCCCTTCGAGTTCGGGCTGGCCTGCGAGGCCTTCGGGCTCGATCGTTCCAACGACGGCATCCGGGGGTTCGACTTCCGCATCGTGGCGGCCGAGCCCGGCCTCGTGCCGAGCAACCTGGGATTCTCGATCACTGTCGACGAGGACCTCACGTTTGCCGAGTCGGCCGACCTCGTCGTCGTGACACCGGTCCCGCGAGCCAAGTGGGACGAGCCGGACGAGCGTGTGTCGGGGGTGATCCGGCGGGCTGCAGCGCGCGGCGCATGGCTTCTCAGCGTGTGCAGCGGCTCGTTCGTGCTGGCAGCCGCGGGCGTGCTGGACGGGCGGCGAGCGACGACCCACTGGATGTACGCCGACGCCATGGCGCGGATGTACCCGCAGATCGCCGTCGACCCCGACGTCCTCTACGTGCAGGACGGCCGGATCATCACGAGCGCCGGAACCGCCGCGGGGCTCGATGCGTGCCTGCATCTGCTGCGCCAAGAGCTCGGCGCCGAGGCGACCAATCGCATCGCCCGAAGGATGGTCGTCCCTCCGCAACGCGACGGTGGGCAGGCCCAGTTCATCGACAAGCCGCTCCCGGTCGCGGCGTCCCACTCGCTTGCGCCCGTCACCGACTGGATGCTCGAGAACCTGCGTGCCGACCTCTCCGTGGAGCAACTCGCTGCGCGGGCACACATGTCGCCGCGCACCTTCGCGCGCCGGTTCAAGGCAGACCTCGGTGCAACCCCGGCCGCCTGGCTGGCCCGGCAGCGGATCATCCACGCTCAGCGGCTTCTGGAGCGGACTGACCTGGGTCTGGACCGCATCGCGTGGGAGAGCGGTTTCGGTTCGGCGGCGGTGCTGCGCCAGAACTTCGCCCGGGTTCTCGGGATCACGCCCACCGCCTACCGGGCCCGGTTCCGGTCGGTGGCGGCGGATCTCCCATCGACCGGGTGACACCCTGCGCTACCGGGCGCGATCGAGCAGGATCATCGTCTCCTCGAGCGTCGGCGGCACCGTCTGGACCGTCGCATCCAGACCGCCGAGCGCAGCGCGGATCTCGCTGACGGCGTGTCCTGCGACGCGGATGTCGCGCCCGGAGAGCATGACGGGCAAGCCGGCGTCACCGAGAGCGGCGAAGGCCCGCTGCCAGTTTTCGCACCGCACCACGACAGCGGGAGTCTGCGCCGTCAGGTCCTCGACGGAGCCGCTGCCGAGCAGCCGTCCCCGTGAGAGCAGGACCAGCCGGGTGCACTGCTCGGCCTCCTGCAGGTAGTGCGTGGTCACGAGGATGCCTCGGCCCGACGCCGCCTGGTCGTGGATGATGTCCCACAATCGGGCGCGCGCCAGCGGGTCGACTCCGGAGGTGGGCTCGTCGAGCACCAGAAGCTCGGGATCGTGGCTGAGCGCGAGCGTGAACGCGAGTTGCCGCTGGCGGCCGAGGCCGATCTGCGAAACAGTGTCGCGACGGACTGCCGCGAGTGAGGTCGGGAGGTCGGCTCGGGGCGACCGATAGACGCGGGAGGTGAAAGCGACGTTCTGGTCGACGCTGAGCGACCGATACAGGCCGAGGCCCTGCGGGACGTAGCCGAGGCGGGGGCGCGAACGTGCCGACGGCGCTGCGCCGAACAACTCGACCCGGCCTTCGTCGGGCCTGTCGAGTCCGATCAGCGTGCGGATGAGCGTCGTCTTGCCCGCGCCGTTCGCGCCGATGAGGCCCACGATCTCGCCCGCGCGCACCTCGATCGACACCTCGTCGACGGCGCGGTGGCCGCCGAAGCGGCGCGTGACGCTCTCGGCCCGAGCGATCACCTCACCTGGCTCCCGCCGGACCGCTGCGACCACGGAGGCGGCAGCGGCGGCCGTCTCGGATCCGGACCCTTCTGCCCCGCCACTTTCCGCGTGGCGTGCCAGCGTGTCGGCGATGAGGGCGTCCTCGAGGTCGCACTCTACGAGGCGTCCGCTCGAGGGCGGTGGGGTGGGCGTCCACTCGTGTCGAGCCCGACCACGGCGCCAGGAGCGTGACGATGGTGGCGCGGCATCATCGACGAGCTGAACCGACCCCGGTACCGCCGCGATGATCTGCTCCGGGGTCCCCTCGGCGATCACGTGGCCGGCGTCGAGCGCGACGACGCCCGTGGCGCGCTGGGCCTCATCGAGGTAGGTCGTCGCCATGAGCACCGCAGCGCGGTCGGCCGCGGTCTCGGAGATCAGGCGCCACAGCTCGACCCGACTGACCGGATCGACGCCCGTGCTCGGCTCGTCGAGGAGCACCAACGCGGGTCGGTGCAGGATCGCCAGGAGGAATCCCAGCTTCTGCCGCATCCCTCCCGACAGGTTTCCGCCGAGACGGTGTCGGGCCTGTTCCAGCCCAGCTCGGTGCAGCAGCTCCTCCGACCGTTCCCGAATCTGGGCGCGGCTCAGTCCGTAGGAGCGCCCGACGAACGCGATGTTCTCGTCCACCGTGAGGCCCGCGCGAACCCCGGATGTCGACGGTTGATAGCCGAGGTCGCGATCCGGAACCGATCGGACCGTCCCGCTCAGCGGCACGACACGGTGCGCCAGTACCCGCAGCAGCGTCGACTTCCCGGCGCCGTCGCCGCCGACGACCGCTGTCACCTCACCTCGTGGCACCTCGAGAGTGACGCCATCGAGCGCCGCGAGCTCGCCGAAGCGCACAGTCACGGCATCCAGCCCCAATGAACCCTCGCGGGGCGACAGTCGTGTCGGGGGGCCGGCGGGGGAGCCCGACGCTGCGCTCATCGCGCACCCGCCCGGTCGCGGCGCCGGGGTCTGGCGGGTGCGATGCTCGCGTGCAGGCGCATGACGGCAAGTCCGAAGATGGCCACCGCCATCACGGCCAGGATCAGGAGCGGTACCCAGAGCGCTTCCCAGCCGGCGCCGCGCAGCATCACTCCCTGCGAGATGATCGTGAAGTAGGTGAGGGGAAGCAGGTAGCCGATCCACCGCACACCGGCTGCCATCGCGTCGAGCGGAAAGATCATGCCCGACAGCAGAATCTGGGGGAGCAGCGTCATCATCGCCAGCTGGATCGCCTGGCCGGAGGTCTGCGAGACCGAGGAGATGAGCACTCCCAGCCCCAGCACGACGAACAGGAAGAGCCCCGCCCCGACGATGAAGATCACAGGGTTGCCGACGAAGGGGACCCCGAAGAGCCACATCCCGAGCGCGGTGATCACTGCCATGTCGAAGCTCGCGAGCAGGAAGTACGGCGTGATCTTGCCCAACACGACCCCGCTGGCTTTCAGAGGCATGACAGCGAGTTGATCCAGGGTGCCCGCCTCCCGTTCCCGGACCAGTCCGATGCTCGTGATGATGGTTCCGATGAAGGTCAGGATGAGGCCGATGATGGCCGGCACCATCACCCACGAGGTCTTCAGGTCGGGGTTGAACAAGACCTCCGTCTCAATCGTCGGCGCGGATGCCTGCTGACCCTGCCCGGTCTCGACGGGCGCCTGCGCGCTGAGCTGCTGGGCGACCTGTGCGAACAGCAGCTGAGCGGACTGTGCGGCGAACAGATTCGAGCCGTCGATGAAGACCGTGACCGTATCGCCGCCGTCCGCGTAGATGGCGACGTCTGCGTCGCGGTCAACGAGTGCGGCCTGTGCGTCTGCCTCGTCCTCCGCGGTGTCTGTCGAGACGACCTCGAGGTGATCGCTGAGGTCGTCGTTCTCCTCGATGAGGGTCTGAATCTGATCAGCATCCGCCCCGACGATCGTGACGCGCAACGTCTCGACGGTGAAGTTCGCCGCGTATCCGAAGATGACCAGCAGCAGGAGGGGCATCCCGATGAGAAGGGCCAGCGTACGTCGGTCGCGTCCCAGTTCCTGGAACTCCTTGAGCATCACAGCGCGCATGAGTACATAATTCAACGCACGTTGAATTTGCGCAAGAGGCAACGATCGCGCAACGAGACCTCTGCCGAGAATCCCCCTCCGATACACTCTGGCCATGTCGAGCGGTGGGGGGCACATGGCTGCGTCGCGATTTCTGCTGTGGGCGCCGGTCGCCGTGTTGAGTGCTGCTCTCCTCGGGTGCACACCGGCGGGTGAGTCGGATCCGACGCCGTCCGCATCAGCATCCGCCACGTCCTCGCCATCGCCCGACGCGACCTCGGATGGGCCGCCGATGACCGAGCCGCCCGCAGCGGAAATCGATCTCGAGGCGCTTGCGTGCACCGACCTGCTGGACCTCGCGATAGCCCAGTCCAACTTCGGTGCGGACGCTCAGTTCATCGCGGAACTCGGACCCGGAGAGTTCACCGGGATCATGGCGGGGCCCGTCGCGGAGACCGCGCTGACGGAGGCCACCCAGCGGATCGGCTGCATCTGGGGGATCCCGCAGAGTGATGGCGCCTTCACGGTCGTCGTCGCCGCCCTTCCCCAGGCATCGCGGGACACACTCACGACGGCCCTCGGTTCGAGCACCTTCACCGGCTCGCTGATCGGGACGTCTCCCGCCTACACCTGGGAGCGTGACGACGCCCTCGGCACCGTCACCACCGTGTACGCGTTCGCTTCCCCCCTCTGGGTGACCGTGACCGGCTCGGGAACGACCGGGTCGCAGACCGAGATCACCACGGACGTTCTCGATCATCTGCGCGCGCTGTACCCGAGCCTCGGCGACTGAACGGCGCTCGGCGCGGCGCGAGCCGCCGCCGGAGGGTGCGACTCAGCGCCGGGGTGCGGAGGCTGCGGCCCGGCGTAGCGACACCGCGTCCGCTCGCGACAGCAAGCGCTGCGCTCGGGAACGTGCGTCAACCGCGGCATCCGTGAACGCTCGTCCTCGGGGCGGGCCCGCGATATCGGCGAGCGAGGCGAGTGTCTTCTGCAGCCGGATGCCGACCTCGATCACCCCGGCGCCGTCACGCGCGATGGGGCGGAATGCATCCTCGACGAGGTCGCGAAGACTCACGGGCTCGACGGTGACATGAGGATAGGGCGTGTGCTCGTCCGCGTCCGTCCGCAGCATGTTCTCGAAAACTCGGCCGAGAGCGCCGAGCACGTCGATCGCGGTGCCCGGGTCATTGGTGGCGGGGGAAAGCGCGCGGCTGGCGATCTCGGAGAGCGCGATCACCCCGAGCCGCGGGTCCTGGTCGTAGCTGCGGTGGGCTTCGATGTGAAATGCGCTGGCGACCTTGGAGCGCACGTTCTCATCGAGCGTGCCGGCCACGAGCGCGAGGGGAGTGGCCGTGTCGACCATCGTTCCCGGGAGGGCGCGCACGTGGATCGTCAGCTCGCGGGCCTTGGCCAGCGCTTCCAGGCGGCCGAGGTCGATGTGGGTCACGTAGCCGGCGCGACCAGGGCGGACCGACGCACCCCTCACCGCTCGGGGGTCCTGCGTGCGTGCGCCGAGGCTCGGGCGATGCGCATACTGCGCCGTCGTGCGTTGAGCCGCGGATTCGACCCGGTCGATGACATCGGCCATCCGTCCGAAAGAGCCGAGATGGGAGATCCACCGCAGCAGGACGACGACGACGATCACGATGACCACGAGCGTGCCGGCGAACAGGATCGTGCGTCCCTGTTCACCGTAGTACTCGGTCGAGAGCGCGATGATCCCCACCATGGAGAAGACGAAGGCCCCGATGAAGGTCGACAGGACATTCTGCGATGTGGGATCGGCGACGAGCAGCTGCGTGGCGCGTGGTGTCGCCACGCGCGATGCCGAGCTGTAGGCGGTGACCATCGCGGTCAGAGAGAACGTCGTCACCGCGAGCATCGAACTCGCGAGGATTTGCAGGATGTCGCCCACCGAGCCCTGGCCCAGATCCACGGCGAGACCCGGCAGGACCGGCTCGAGGAACCCCGCCGCCAGAGCCAGGAGGACCGCGGCGACGCTGAACAGCGAGGCTCGGAACCACACCGCACGTGTCATCTGTGCGAGGAATACGCGTACGTGCGTCATCGGGGGCTCCGCATGGGTCCCCACGTTATCCCGTCCTCTGCACCTATGGAGCACTTCCGGAACCTCGTGCGCGGTGATAAACTTGAGTCACACAGGCTCAAGTTTGAGTCGACATGAGTTTCGGTGGGATGACCGCCGCCACGCACGACATGGATATCGCCGCACAGGAGGCATCATGCAGACCACGCCGATGGCCGAACAGGAAGAGCAGCAGACCGCGCTCGAGCAGTTCGGCATCAACCTCACCGACCGTGCCCGCCAGGGCAAGCTCGACCCCGTCATCGGGCGGGACGCCGAGATCCGACGCATCAGTCAGGTACTGACGCGTCGCACCAAGAACAACCCCGTGCTCATCGGCGAGCCCGGCGTCGGCAAGACGGCCGTCGTCGAGGGGCTCGCGCAGCGCATCGTCGCCGGTGACGTCGCCGAGAGCCTGCGCGGCAAGGAGCTCATCGCGCTGGACATCTCGGCCCTCGTGGCAGGCGCGATGTACCGGGGTCAGTTCGAGGATCGCCTCAAGAAGGTTCTCAAAGAGATCACCGACTCCGAGGGTCAGATCATCACGTTCATCGACGAGCTGCACGTGCTGATGGGTGCCGGCGGCGGCGAAGGTTCGGTCGCCGCATCCAACATGCTCAAGCCGATGCTCGCGCGCGGCGAGCTGCACATGATCGGTGCGACGACTCTCAACGAGTACCGCGAGTTCATCGAGAAGGATGCCGCCCTCGAGCGCCGCTTCCAACAGGTGTACGTGGGCGAGCCCAACGTCGAGGACACGGTCGCGATCCTGCGCGGACTCAAGGAACGCTACGAAGCCCACCACAAGGTCGCGATCTCGGACAGCGCGCTGATCGCCGCAGCCGCTCTCTCGCACCGCTACATCCCGAGCAGGCAGCTGCCCGACAAAGCCATCGACCTCATCGACGAAGCGGCGTCCCGACTCCGGATGGAGATCGACTCGGCGCCCCTGGAGATCGACGAACTGCGCCGACACGTCGACCGCCTGAAGCTCGAGGAGCTCGCGCTGAAGAAGGAGAAGGACGCAGCCTCGCAGGAGCGCCTCGAGAAGCTGCGCGCGGACTTGGCGCAGGAGCAGGAGAAGCTCTCTGAGTTGCAGGCCAAGTGGGAGACGGAACGGTCGATCCTCAACCGGGTCGGTGAACTCAAGACGCGGCTGGATGCGGCGCGCATCGAGGCGGAGCGCGCGCAGCGCGAGGGTGACCTCGAGCGGGCCTCGCGACTGTTGTACGCCGAGATCCCCGCACTCGAGCGCGGGATCATCGAGGCCGAGAGCATGGAGCCCAGCGACGAGCGGATGGTGAACGAGCAGGTCACCGAGGAGGACATCGCCGCCGTCATCGCCGGCTGGACCGGCATCCCGGTCGGCCGTTTGCTGCAGGGGGAGAGCGAGAAGCTCGTTCACCTCGAGGCAGAGCTCGGAAAGCGCCTCATCGGGCAGAAGGAGGCGGTGAAGGCCGTCGCGGATGCCGTGCGCCGATCCCGCGCCGGTATCAGCGACCCGAACCGCCCGACCGGCTCGTTCCTGTTCCTCGGACCCACAGGCGTGGGCAAGACGGAACTCGCGAAGGCGCTCGCCGCGTTCCTCTTCGACGACGAACACGCCATGGTGCGTATCGACATGTCGGAGTACGGCGAGAAGCACTCGGTCGCGCGTCTGGTCGGTGCCCCTCCCGGATACATCGGCTACGAACAGGGAGGGCAGCTCACCGAGGCGGTCCGGCGCCGTCCGTACAGTGTCGTCCTGCTCGACGAGGTCGAAAAGGCGCACCCGGAGGTCTTCGACATCCTGCTCCAGGTGATGGACGACGGTCGGCTCACCGACGGTCAGGGCCGGACTGTCGACTTCACGAACGTGATCCTGATCCTGACGTCCAATCTGGGGTCGCCGATTCTCATCGATCCCACGATCCCGCTCGACCAGAAGCGCGCGCAGGTGCTGGCGCTGGTTCGCCAGGCCTTCAAGCCCGAGTTCGTGAATCGGCTCGATGACATCGTGATCTTCCAGGCGCTCACGCAGGACGATCTCGCCCAGATCGTTGAGCTCACGGTCGATCATCTGCAGCGCCGACTGCACGAGCGGCGTCTCACGCTTGCGGTCACTCCGGATGCCCGGGGGTGGCTCGCGGAGCGCGGTTACGACCCCGTGTTCGGTGCCCGCCCGCTGCGACGTCTCATCCAATCCGAGATCCAGGACCGCCTCGCGATGGCACTCCTGTCCGGCAAGGTGCGCGATGGCGACATCGTTCGCGTTGACGTCGCCGTCGATGGCGACGCCCTCGTCCTGACCAGTCAGGGACCGGCGGCGGCTCCCGCGCCGCGTCCGGGCGAGGACGACGACGTGATCGAGGCCGAGCTCATGGACGACTGACGCCTAGGCCCCGTTCATGCGGTCTCGCCACTCCAGCAGTGGACCCAGCGATGACAGGTCATAGTCGGGCCCGTCGATCGACGGGATGATGAACCGCACCCCCAGCGGGTGCAGGCGTTCGAGGCTGTCCTCTTCGAGGAGCGGGCCGAATCCGCGCGGCGTGAACCCGGTCGCGATCTCGATCTCCGCGGGATCGCGGCCCACCCGCGCGCACCAGGCATGAAGCACCTCGATCTTGTGAGGGATCTTCTCGATCGGCGTGAAGGTGTGCCAGATGGCGGCGTGCTCGGCGACCAGGCGCAGGGTCTTGCGTTCTCCCTGGCCGCCGATGAGGACGGGAATCTCCCGCGTGGGCGCGGGGTCCAGCAGGTCCCATCGGCGACGGATGCGGGAGAGGTCGTGTCGGAGATCGTCAAGGCGTGACCCGACCGTGCCGAACTCGTATCCGTATTCGACGTAGTCCTTCTCGGCCCACCCCGACCCGGTGCCGAAGATGAACCTGCCGGTTCCGCCCTTCGCGCTGATGTGGTCGATGGTGCGGGCCATGTCGGCCTGCAGGTCGGGATTTCGATACGAGCTGCAGTTGACGAGGGGGCCGAACTCGACGCGCTCAGTGAGTTCGGCGATCGAGGCGAGCATCGTCCAGGCCTCGAAGTGTTCGGCTTCCAGCGGTTCCGTAAGAGGGAAGAAGTGGTCCCAATTGAAGATCGCGTCGACCCCCATGTCCTCGGCGCGAAGGATGGCATCACGTATCCGGGTGTAGGGGGCGTGCTGGGGCGCCAGCTGCACACCGACGCGGACGGGCCGATGGTCTGCGGGATGAGTCGTCATCCCTCGAGTATCGTCCGTGCCCGGCGCGGGGGCTCAGACTTGCTCATCCCGGAACTCCGCGGGATGTTCACACGAGGCGTCGCGTCGCGGCTCGGGCGGCGCGAGTAGCGTCAAGGCATGACCATCGCCACGGCGGATCTCTATGACGAACGCGGGGACCAGTTGGACTCGCTCGGCATCCAATTCCAGGACATCGGCGGCACCGACGCCTTCGACGGTCCGATCCGCACGGTGCAGTGCCACCGCGACAACGCGCTCGTGAAGGCTACCCTGGCGACTCCGGGTGACGGTGCCGTCCTCGTGATCGACGGTGGGGGATCGCTGGAGTCGGCGCTGGTCGGTGATCTCATCGCCGCATCCGCGGTCGACAACGGGTGGGCCGGGATCATCGTGTACGGGGCGATCCGGGACCGCGCCGCGATCGGGACGCTGCCGATCGGGCTCAAGGCTCTCGGATCCAACCCGCGCAAGAGCGCGAAGGACGGTGCCGGCGCGGTCGACGTTCCCGTCGAGATCGGCGGTGTCGTGTTCACCCCCGGTAAGCACGTGTACGCCGACGTCGACGGCATCCTCGTGGAACGGTGAGGACCGCGACTCAGTAGTCGTGGTCGGGCCAGCCCTCCGGCCCGTGCGACCCTGCAGCATAGTCCTGCAGCGGGACCTCGCCTGCGGCCCAGGCATCGAGCACCGGCTGCACGATGCGCCAGCACTGCTCCGCCGCATCTCCCCGCACCGACAGCGTCGGATCGCCGTCGAGGATCTCGGAGAGCACTTCGGCGTACGCCAGCAGCGCGCCCTCCCCGAGGTCCGCACTGAGCTTGGCCCACGTGAGCGCGAACGGGTCGTCGGCGCCATTGACGTTGAGTCCGATCGACATCCGGTCCGGCCCCAGCGTGAAGCGCAGCCGAGAGCCCCTCGTGGCACCGGTGAATCCGTCGGGCAGGTGCCTGACAGGGCGGAACCGGATGAGGATCTCCTTCACCGGATCACCGATGGCCTTGCCTGAACGCATCGTGATGGGAACCCCGGCCCACCGGGCGTTGCGGACTTCGAGCACGACCTCGGCGAGCGTCTCGGTGTTGCGGTCGGGCACGACCCCCGGCTCGTCCACGTAATTCGGAAGCTCGCGGCCATCGATCGTCCCCGCGGTGTACCGGCCCCGCCGGGACGACGCGACGGGATCGTCGCCCCAGATCCGGGTGGCAAGAAGCGCAGAGGTGGTCGCGCCGCGCAGATCCTGCTCGCCCAGTGTCGCAGGAGGCTCCATCGTCACGAGCGCCATGAGCTGCAGGAGGTGACTTTGGATCATGTCCCGCAGCGCGCCGGCCCTGTCGTAGTAGCCTGCCCGGCCCTCCAGTCCCAGCTTCTCGTCGTAGGTGATGTCGATCGACTCGATGTGCTCGGCCGACCACACCGGCTCGAGGATGCGGTTCGCGAACCGCGCACCGATGATGTTGAGCGACATCGAGCGTCCGAGGAAGTGGTCGACGCGGAACACCTGGCTCTCCGGCACGAGGGCGGCGAGCTTCTCATTGAGGACATGCGCGCTGGCCGCGTCGCTGCCGAACGGCTTCTCGAGCGCGAGGATGAGGCCCGGCGGAAGCTCCACGGCCGACAGCGACTCGCACGCCTTGGCGGCGATCGCCGGTGGCACCGCGAAGTAGAGCGCGATGCGTCCTTCCGTTTCGCGGAGCAACGAGGTGAGGTCTTCGGGCGCCGTGATGTCGGCTTTCGTGTAGGTCGTCTCGGCGACCTTCGCGAAAGCCTCGTCGGAGTCGCTGGACGCGAACGCCTCGCGCACGACTTGCTGCCAGTGCGCGTCGGTCCAGTCATCCATGCCGGCACCGCGAAGGCGCACCCTGCGGTGTGGCTGGCGGGTCAGGAGCTGCCCGAGCGCGGGGAGCAAGAGGCGAGAGGTCAGATCGCCCGAGGCGCCGAGGATCAGGAGGGTCGTCGTCTGGTCGGCCATGCCGCCACCCTATCGACGCCGGATGAATCGCGGACCAGGATCTGGTGAATCCTCGCTCCGAGAGAGCCCGAATGTTCGCTGCCACGGCGGCAGCAGCATCCCTGCCTGACAGAATCAGGGGCATGGCTGCCCCGATCGAGGACTACGCGATACTGAGCAACTGCCGCACGGCGGCACTCGTCTCCCGGGAGGGGAGCATCGACTGGCTGTGCCTGCCGAGGTACGACTCGCCGTCGATCTTCGGCGCTCTGCTCGGCGAACAGAAGCACGGCCACTGGACGGTGCGGGCCTCCGACCCCGACGCAACGGTGACCAGGTTCTACGAGGACGACACCTTCGTGCTCGTGAACCGCTGGGAGACCTCGACCGGTGTCGCAGAGGTGCGGGAGTTCATGCCGATCGACGGCGGCCGGGTCGAGCTGGTCCGCCGCATCGAGGGGATCTCGGGTCGCGTGGAGTTCACCAGCGAGCTGCGGATGCGGTTCGACTACGCCCGCGCGCTGCCGTGGGTCCGGCAGGTGGGCAGTCACGTGACCCCCGCGCTGCTGGCGATCGCCGGTCCCGATGCCGTGCTCGTGCGCGGCGTGGAGATGAACGCCGCCGATCACGCGCACCGCGGCACGCTCACGGTCGAGGAGGGCGGCGGCGCCGACCTCACTCTGAACTGGTTCCCCTCGCACCTCGAGACGCCCGAACCGGCGGACGTCGATCGGATGCTGGAGCACACGCGCTCGTGGTGGCGGGACTGGGCCGGTCGCGTCGACCACGACGGACCGTTCGAGGACGAGGTCGTGCGCTCGCTCATGGTGCTGCGCGCGCTGACCCACGAGGACACCGGCGGGATCGTCGCGGCAGCCACGACCTCGCTGCCCGAGGACTTCGGGGGTGTGCGCAATTGGGATTACCGGTACGTGTGGCTGCGCGATGCGGCGCTGACGATCGAGGCGCTCATCTCCCACGGATTCCTTCGGGTGACGGCCCGGTGGCGGCAGTGGCTGCTGCGGGCCATCGCCGGGGACCCCAAGGACCTGCAGATCATGTACGGGCTGGCCGGCGAACGCGACCTCGCCGAGCGCGAACTGACCTCGCTGCCGGGATACCAGGGTGCAGCACCGGTCCGGATCGGCAACGGCGCGTCGCACCAGTACCAGGGCGATGTCATCGGCGAGGTGATGGTCGCGCTGGAGGCTGCCCGGGTCGCGGGGGTGGAGGAGACCGACTTCTCGTGGGCGCTGCAGAAGGCGATGCTCGCGTTCGCCGAACGCCACCTCGACAAACCCGACAACGGGATCTGGGAGATCCGCGGGGAGCCGCAGAAGTTCACTCACTCGCGCGTCATGATCTGGGCCGCCTTCGACCGCGGGGTCCGCGCGGTGCGCGACTTCGGCCTGCCCGGCGACGCGGAGAAGTGGGCGGCGCTGCGCGACCGGATGCGGGAGGAGATCGATGCCCACGGGTACGACGCTCAGCGCGGCCACTTCGTGCAGCACTACGGCTCGACCGAGGTGGATGCGTCGCTGCTGCTTCTCGCGCAGGTGGGCTACGTCGCCCACGATGATCCGCGCATGCTGGGGACTGTCGCCGAGATGGAGCGCACGCTCATGGTCGACGGCCTGCTGCACCGGTACCGCACCTCGAGCGGCGTCGACGGACTGGCCGGCACGGAGCATCCGTTCCTGGCCTGCTCGTTCTGGCTCGTCGAGCAGTACGCCAACAGCGGCCGCGTCGATGACGCGATGGCCCTCATGACGCGCCTGTGCGGCTTCGCGAACGATGTCGGGTTGCTCTCAGAGGAGTACGACGTGCAGGGTGGGCGGCAGGCGGGCAACACGCCGCAGGCGCTGTCACACCTCGCGCTGGTCCGAGCGGCGGACGCCCTCGCGGGTCACCACGGCCGCGCCGCCGACCGGCAGTAGCGGGCGGCGCCGCGGCCTCAGTCTGCCGTGGCCCGCTCCGCGTCGATGACGCCGGCATCCCGCATCCGCATCGCCTGCTCGACCCGAAACAGCGACATGAGGCCCGGCTGCTCGGTCCCCAGCGTCGTCTGACCGATCGGAACGATCTCGAGCCGGTCCACGCGGTGGCGGTGGCCGTCGATGCGAAGGACAGCTTCCCCGGCGGCGACGGCGTTCTTGGCCCAGGACGTCTCGGGGCCATACACCAGCGCGACGCACCAGCCGTCGCCATCCTCGACCGGCGAGATCGGCGTCTCGTACCGTGTGCCCGAGCGCCGACCGACGGTCTCGATCACGGCTGTGCGCTGCCCGCTCGTGCCCGCTGTCTTGAGCACGCTCGGGTTCACGACATCGCGCTGCAGTCGCGTGAGGCGGCGGATGAAGCGCCTATCGCGTCGGCGCATCAAGACGATGAAGGTGCCTCCTGCCGCTGCCAGGAGCACGGCGAACGCGCCGAGCACGATGAGGACGATTCCGGTGGCGCGTGTCATGAGGACTCCATCCGTCGGATCTTCGTGACTCACACGCTACCGGCGCCGGTCCCGCCCCGATAGCGGAGCGGGACCGGCGGGTGATCACGCAGCCTTGAGGGCGTCGCGCCAGGAGACCCGCGCGCCCATCCGCAGGATCGAGCGCTCGTAGATCTTGGCGGCCAGCATGATCGCCCCGACGCACGTGGC
This sequence comes from Microbacterium sp. bgisy207, assembly GCF_057706855.1. Lineage (NCBI taxonomy): Bacteria > Bacillati > Actinomycetota > Actinomycetes > Micrococcales > Microbacteriaceae > Microbacterium > Microbacterium sp. bgisy207. Next base: position 36,361 of record NZ_JBYIPB010000004.1, on the reverse strand, counting down.
GATCAGGATCACGAGAGACAGGATCGGCTCCCACCACTGGGCTTCGCCCAGGTAGAGGCGCAGCGGCATGCCGACGGGCGCCGAGAACGGCACGTACGACATCACAGTGAGAACGACGGGGTTGTCGTTGAAGAAGATCACCAGGAAGTACGGCGCCATGATGAGCATCGTCAGCGGGGCGGTCGTCGAGCCGATGTCCTCCATCCGGGACACGAGCGAGCCTGCCGCCGCGAAGAGCGCGGCCAGGAGCACGAACCCGAACAGGAAGAAGATCGCGAACCAGGCGATCGGGGCACCGAGCCCCTGGAGCACGGCGCTTTGTCCGGTCACGATCAAGCCCACGACGGCGATCGCCGCCAGGAGCAGGATCTGAGCCATCGCGAGGATCGTGTTGCCGATGATCTTGCCCGCGAGCAGGGCACGGGCCGGCACGGCCGAGAGGAGCAACTCGACGACACGGGTCTGCTTCTCTTCGACGACGCTCTGGGCGATCGTCCCACCGAACAGCGACGCCGCCAGCAGGAACACGATCCCGAACCCGATCGAGACGAAGTACCGTAGCGCGAAGTCGACCGTTGCCGGTTCGAGCAGCTCGACGGGCGGGGACACCGACAGTCCCATCACCAGCATGGTCGGCGCGGAGTCCGCGGCAATGATCAGCATCCCGACCGGTGTCGACGTGTCTTCGACGACGGCGGCGCTGACCTCACCGCTGCGCACGAGTGCCTCGGCGGCCTCACGGTCCGCAACCTGGGTGACCTCGACGCCGGGTACCTGTTCAACGGCGGATGCCGTCGCCGAGGTCACCGCGACCTGCGTCGCCGAAGGGTTGCCCGCGGAAAAGCCGCCCCAGATCACGGCGGCGAGGGCGATGAGCAGTGTGATCACGGTGGAGATCACGAAGGCGCGGCTGCGGAGTTTGGACCCGACCTCCCGCTCGGCGACGAGCCAGACGCTCTGGAATCCGCGGGGCGCGGATGTCGGTGTGGCGGTGTTCACTGGATGACCTCCTTGAAGATCTGCGCGAGCGTCGGGCGGACGGGGGCGAATCGGTCGACGCGCGCCTCGGCGACGGCGCGCTGCAGCACCCGCTGTGCGTCCGCATCCTCCCTCGCATCGAACAGGGCGTTTCCGCCCTCGAACTCGACGACCGTGACTCCCGGCTCCGCCCGCAGCCAGCCGAGGTCGCCCGCGCTGCGCAGTTCGTAGCGGTGCCCGGAGTGTTCGTGGCGCAGACGCTCGCTGCTCCCGGCGGCGCGGATCTCGCCACCGGCGATGATGACGATGTCATCGCAGAGGCGCTCGACGACATCGAGCTGGTGGGACGAGAACAGCACGGAGACACCGGACGCGGCGCGCCGGTGCAGGACGTCGGCGACCACATCCACGGCGAGCGGATCGAGGCCCGAGAACGGTTCATCGAGAATGAGGACGTCGGGTTCGTGCACGAGAGCGGCGGCGATCTGCGCTCGCTGCTGGTTTCCGAGCGAGAGCTTCTCGACGGTATCGTTCAATCGCTCGCCCAGCCCCAGCTGCTCGAGCAGGTCGGTTGCCCGGGCCTGAGCGTCGCTCTTGTCGAACCCGTGGAGCCGAGCGAGGTAGGTGATGTGTTCGCCGACCTTCATCTTGGGATACAGGCCGCGCTCCTCAGGCATGTACCCGAATCGGCGGCGGTCGGCCGGTGTCAGCTCCGCTCCGTCGATGGTCACGGAGCCCTCATCCTTGGCAAGCACCCCCAGGATGATGCGCATCGTCGTGGTCTTCCCCGCCCCGTTCCCCCCAACGAAGCCGGTCAACCGGCCGGGACTGACGGTGAACGACAGATCGTTCAGGACACGGTGCGCGCCATAGCTCTTGGTCACGTGCGACAACTCGAGCATGCTGCTCCTCTCACTCGGTCTCTTCAGGCTAGAAAAGCTCGACAGCTCCCACATCCCCCGTGGGACGGGGACGCCGCATCCGCCGTGAGGGGGAGCGTGCCCGCGCTCACGCGAGCCCGTGGCGGTAGGCGTAGACCACGGCGGCGACGCGGTCTCTCACGCCGAGCTTGAGTAGCACGTTCGAAACGTGCGTCTTGACTGTCGCCTCCCCGATGACCAGGTGCGCGGCGATCTCGGCGTTGCTCATGGCCTGCGCCATGAGCCGCAGCACCTCGGACTCGCGGTCGGTGAGGTCGGTGGTCGGAGCGGGCTGCGGGGCCGGGGCCGCGGCGAACCGGGCGATGACTCGGCGAGTGACCTCGGGTGCCAGGAGCGCGTCTCCTGCGGCGGCGACCCGCACCGCGGACTGGAGGTCCTCCGGAGCGGCGTTCTTGAGCAGGAAGCCGCTCGCACCGGCCTCGAGCGCCTCGAACAGGTAATCGTCGCGGTCGAAGGTCGTGACGATCACGACAGCGCACTGCAGCGCGGGGTCGGCGACGATCTCCCGTGTCGCCGCCAGCCCGCCGCCGCCTGGCATCTGCACGTCCATGCAGATGACATCCGGTGCACGTTCATGCGCCAACCGCACGGCCTCTTCTCCGGTGGCGGCTTCGCCGATGACCTCGATGTCGGCCGCGCTGTCCAGGATGAGGCGGAACCCGGCTCGCATCAGGGCGTGGTCGTCGGCCAGCAGCACTCGTACGCTCATGCGCGGGCCCGCTCGTGTCGCGGCACGGTGAGACGCACGAGGAAGCCGCCCTCCCGGCGGGGTGAGATCTCGATCGACCCGCCGGACGCGGCGGCCCGCTCGCGCATGCCGATGAGCCCCAGGCCCCCCTGGTGGGTCAGTGCGGATCGACCCGAGTTCACGATCTCCACCTCCAGCGCGTCGGGCAGATACCGCACGCGCACATCAGCCTCGGCATCCGGGCCGCCATGGCGCCTCGCGTTCGTGAGCGCCTCCTGTGCGATCCGAAACGCGTTGACCTGCACGGTCGGAGACACCGTGACGGGTTCGCCCACGATCGTCAGGGTCGTCGGCAGTCCGTTCTCGCAGGCATGCGCGACCAGACCCGGCAGGGCGTCCAGGCCCACCGTCGATGCATCGCTCGGGTCGTCGTCGACCGGTGTACGAAGGGTCTCGAGCAGCTGACGCAGCTCACTCAGTGCTTCCCGTGCGGCCTGCTCGATGTCCCCGAGGGCGCGGCGCGCGGCATCCGGGTTCGTGTCCCACACCGTCCTCGCGGCGCCCGCCTGCACCCCCATCGCCGAGACGTGGTGGGCGACCACGTCGTGCAGTTCCCGGGCGATGCGCACCCGGTCCAGCGCGACTGCCTGCGCCGCGGTGGTCTCGCGCTCCCGTTCGAGCTCGACGGTGCGCTCGGCGAGCATGTCGCGCTGTCGACGAGATTCGTAGGTGCGATCGCCGAAGTAGTACGCGCCGCCGAAGAAGGCGACATTGATCAAGAACTGGATGAGCATGAACGCGACGTAGGGCGAGAACAGCCCCGCGCGCGACAGGCCTTCGTCGGTGGGGGCTGTGGCGTCGATGAACATCGACACCGTCAGCCAGGTGAACATGCCGACGATGATCGCGGCGCGCACGAGAAACGCGCGCTTTCGATCGTCGACCCAGGCTCCGACGGTGTAGAAGCCGATGAAGACGGCGACGTTTCCCACGTAGAGCTCGGGAACGCGGGCCGTCATGCCCAGGAAGAGCGCGAGCGATACGACGACGGCGGTGGTGCCGGGCAGGCGCCTGCGCCACGCCAGGGGAGCCGTCAGGCCGAACGCGTACAGCAGGGCGACGCGAAGGTCGACCTCTTGCGAGTTGTAGATCCCCGCGACCGCCCCCAGTGCCGTGCTGAGCACCGCCGTGACGAACAGCGCGGCAGCCAGCCACACATCTCCTCGGATCGGAACCCACCAGGGGGTCGCGCGCACAGGTTCACCCACCCATCCACGCTACGTCGCCCTGCGCCACAGCACATCCGTCTCGCGGCGGAGCCTGCCGCGCGCCTCGCGCGCCCTTCGCCGAACCAGCCCGCGCTCGCTGAACCAGCCCGCGCTGCCGGCTGCATCGGCGAAATATGGCTGCTTCGCTGGCTGCTTCGCTGGATGCATCGGGTCACGGGATGCCGCGGTCTGGCGCGTAGGGTGAGGTCATGGCGCGCCGGCAGACTCCCGCGGATGCCGTACTTGTCACGAGCCGGATTCGTGCGCTGGTGGCGTGTTCCCATCCGGGTCCCACGGTCGTTGTCACCGTCCTTGCCGGGTTGCTCGCCATCGCCGCAGGTATCGGGGTCGACCGGGTCGCTCTGACGGTCGCGGCTGTGCTTCTCGGGCAACTGTCGGTCGGGTGGTCCAACGACGCCATCGATGCCGAGCGCGATATCGCCATCGGGCGCCGTGACAAGCCGATCGCGGCGGGCGCGATTTCGCGCAGAGTGGTCGCCGCAGCGGCCGGTGTGGCGCTGTCTCTCGCGGTGGTTGTCTCGGCCGTCATCGGATGGCAGTTCTGTGTCGCGCACGTCATCGCCCTGGCATCGGCGTGGGCCTACAACGCGTGGCTGAAGTTCACGGCGGCATCGGTGATCCCGTTCGCCGTGAGTTTCGGCATCCTGCCCTCGCTCGCGACACTGGCAGGGCCCGTGCCCATGATGGCTCCCTGGTGGCAGAGTGCGGCCGGAGCGCTCCTGGGCATCGCCGTTCACCTGACCAATGTCCTCCCGGATCTTGCCGACGATGAGGCGACGGGGGTGCGCGGGCTCGGCCACCGGCTGGGTGCCACCCCGAGCGCAGTCGCGGCCTTCGCTGCCGTCGTGGGAGGGACCGTCGTCGTCTTCGTAGGCTCGGTCGGGACGACGCCGATCGTCGTGGCCCTCGTCGCGTCGGTAAGCGTTGTGGCGTGCGCGATCGCGGGGCTGATTCGGGCACTCCGCACACCCGACCGCATGGTCTTTCGCCTGGTGATGGTGGCAGGGCTGATTCTTGCCGCGCAGTTGGTCGTCACCGCGTTTGCGGCGTAAGACTGCCTTCCCTGGCATCCGGATCGAAACCCATCCCGTACGCGTGCGCGAGGAGCCGCGCCGGCGCGAGACGGATGCCTGCATGTCGCGCCGCCGCGCCGAGGCTGCCGTGCCCACGTCCCGCGACGGTGTTGAGCGCAGCGATTCGGGATGCGGTCCGGGCGGCGTCTCGCCTCCGTCGCTCCCACGCGGACAGCTGCGGCGGCGGCTGTCCGGTTCTGCCCCAGTCCGCCAGGAGGGGCGCGAGCGTCGCGGCGTCGATGAGGCCCAGGTTCAGTCCCTGACCGCCGATGGGGCTCACTTCATGGGCGGCGTCGCCGATCGCGAACACCCGACCGCGGTGCATCCGGCGGGCCGTGAAACGTCCGACACCGAAGCCCGTCGCGGTCGCAACCCCGTCGGCGGCCACGCCCGCGCGGACGGTCAGCGCGGCTCGCAGGGCATCGGCGTCCTCCAGCGAGGACTCGGGCGGTCGTGGACGGTGCCAGGCGACGAATCGACGAAGCCCGCCCGGGAGGGGAAAGGACTCGAGCACGCCGTCCCGGTGCAGGTGGACGATCGCACGGGGTCCCTCGCCGGTGTCGTCTCGCACGTCGGCCATCACGTAGCGGTCCGGATAGGCGCGGCGCCGTCCGTCGTGGGTGAGGTCGCTGATGCTGCGGGACCGCGATCCCGCCGCGATCACGACAACATCGCCGCGCACATCGCCCCGGTCGGTGACCACCCGGCATGACGGTCCGTCGTCGATCACCCGCGTGACCCGGCATCCGCGCTGCGGCTCGACGGCGCCGTGGGAGGCTGCCGTTGCCGCGATCGCCGCTTCTGTGGCCTCCTGCGGCAGGGTCGCAACGAAGGGAAAGGACGCGAGCGACCCCGTGCGGGCGCGGTCGAAGCGGATGGTCGCGATGGTTCTGCCGTCGATCCGTGCCTCACCCTCGCTCACGCGCAGGGCCCGGTCGAGAATGCGGTCCGTCGCGCCGGACGGGGACATCGCGCGCAGCGCGGCCGAATGGATGCCGATCGCGCGAGTGCCTGCGCCGGGGGTGGCTCGCGCTTCGAGGGTGAGGTGCTCGACCCCGAGCCGGGCGAGTTCGGCGGCCAGAAGCGAGCCCACCGGCCCGGCCCCGACGATCACGACGCGCATGGTCACCGGATGGTCGGCGTCTCGATCCGGCGGGTGGCGAGGACACGGAACGGCGCGGGAGCCGTGACGGTCCAGCCCGGCGGAACCTCGTGCTGCAACTCGCCGACGGTGTAGGAACGGCGGATCGAGCGGAGCCCGTCGGTGAGGAGAAACGTCCCGGGCGTCAGTGGCAGTGACCCCACCGCGTAGAGGCTCCACGCCATGCGGCTTCGTGCGATGTCGTTGTGCAACGCCAGATCGGCGCCCAGCGCCTCCGAATGCCGGAACAGCTCGGTCAGCTGCTCCGCGCTGAGGTGATGAAGCACATGGTTGGAGACGACCACGTCGAACCGCTCGCCCGCGTCGACGAGGTCGGCTGCGTACGCGCTGCGAAAGCTCACCCCGGGTTCACGGGGACGCGACAGCGCGATGGCGAGGCACCGCGGGTCGGGATCGATTCCCACGACCTCCACGGCGAAGCCGTCTCGACGAGCGCGTCGGGCAATCCCGAGCGCGACGTCGCCGCCTCCGCAGCCGACATCGACGAGGCGGGTCGGCCGCGGGCGCGGGCTGGCGCTCCGGGCGCGGAGGAAGGGACGCAGGTGCGTGGCGTAGATCCTTCCCCAGCCCGAGACCGCGCGGTTCACGAGCCCGAAGCGACGTACCGTGCGTCGCAGCCTGTCCTCGTCGCAGGCGGGATCGTCCATCAGCTCCCGCAGAGCCTCATCACGAACCCGCACCGGGAGCCTGCCTCTCGCGCGAGGCGACCGCAGCGTCCGCAGACCGACGCGGGACGACGCGCGCCGTTGCCGTCTCGACCGCCAGGCCGGGGCCGAAGGCGGTGACAAGTACCCGCTCGTCGTGAGCCGCGGTCGGGTCGCGCAGGAGATCCGCGAGGATGAAGAGCACGGTGGCCGAGGACATGTTGCCGTAGTCGCGCAGAATCCGTCGGGACCGCTGCAGGGCGCCCTCGTCGAGCTGCATAGCCTGCTCGAACCGATCGAGGATGCTCCGGCCTCCCGGGTGGACCACCCACTGGTCGACGGTCCCCACGCGCTCGAGCACGGGTGCGAGCGCGGCCTGCACCTCTCGTCCGACGATGCGGGGTACGTTGCCGGTGAGCGTCATCTCGAAGCCGTGGTCCCCGATGATCCATGCCATGTCCTGCTCACCGTCGGTGGTCAGCGCGGTGGTGAAGCCGGTCAGTTCGAGAGCCCAGGACGGACGGTCCGGCGACGGCCCAGCACCCTCGCCGCCGTCGAACCGGGCCTCGCGCGCGGTGACGACCGCCGCCGCCGCGCCGTCCGCGAAGACCGCGGAGGCCACGATCTGGTCCGGGTCGGGTGAGGAGCGGATGTGGATGGAACACACTTCGGCGCAGGCGACGAGCACGGTTGCGGTGGGGTCTGCGGTACAGATGCGCCACGCCGATCGCAGCGCGGGAATCGCCGCAGCGCACCCCATGAACCCGATGTGCTCGCGCTCCACGGTCGGATCGAGCGCGAGGTCGCGCACCAGTCGGTACTCCGGTCCGGGTGCGTAGAAGCCCGTGCAGCTGGCCGTGACGACGTGCGTGATCTCGCTCGGTTCCACTCCCGCGCTGCGCAGTGCGCGCCGGGCGGCGGTCTCGGAAAGCCGCGGCGCTTCCCGCGCGTACCGCTCGTTGCGTGCGGCGGTCCCCGGGCTGCGGACCGCGCCATGCTCCGCGTCGATGAAGATCCCGTCGCCGCCGGCGAGATCATCGATGACCGTGTGACGCCGGTCGATGGCCGACCCGTCGTAGGCAGCGCGGATGATCCGGGCCGTCAGCGGCGCGACATCCGGTTGGGCAAGGAAGAGATCCCGCACCTGGGTCTGGGAGAGCGCGAATTCCGGCACCGCCGTGCCGATGCCGATGAGCTGGACTCCCATGCACTCACCCTAGGCTCCGGGTGCCCCTCGAGGGCCGGGTCAGCCGAAGATCATCGGGCGGTCGTCGTCCTCGGGGGCGCTCAGTCCCAGTCGTGATCGGTCGAGGTCCACGACGACGGGCACGTGGTCGCTCGGGGCTTCGCCCTTGCGCTCGTTGCGGTGAATCGCGGCATCCGTGACGGCATCCGCGAACGCGCGCGAACCGAGGATGAAGTCGATGCGCATGCCTTCGTTGCGCGGGAACCGCAGCTGCTTGTAATCCCAGTACGTGAACCCCGTCGGCACGAGTGGCCGCACGACGTCGGTGAGTCCGGCGTTCTCGAGCGCAGCGAACGCGTCACGCTCCGGCCCCGAGACGTGGGTCGAGAACCCTTCGATGACCGCGGGATCGCCGTTGTCGGCATCCGTCGGGGCGATGTTGAAGTCGCCCACCAGGGCAAGGGGCAGATCCGGTTCAGCGGAGAGCGTGCGCGCCGCGTATTCGCGGAGGGCGTCGAGCCAGTGGAGCTTGTAGACGTAGTGGGGGTCCTCGAGGGCGCGGCCGTTGGGCACGTACAGGCTCCATACCCGGACGCCGTCGATCGTCGCTCCGATCGCCCGGGCCTCCTGCGGCGCATCCGGACCCTCGTGACCCTTAGCGAACCCCGGCATCGCGGGAAAGGACGTCTCCACCTCGGTGGGTCGCGAGCGGCTGGCGATCGCGACCCCGTTCCACTGGGAGAACCCGTGTGCTTCGACGTGGAACCCGGCCTGTTCGAACTGCTCGAAGGGGAATTGCTCCACCTTGCACTTGATCTCTTGCATTGCGAGCACGTCGATGTCCTCGCGCACGGCGAAGTCGACGATCCGGTCGACACGGGCGCGGACCGAGTTCACGTTCCAGGTGGCAACACGCATGATCCCAGCCTAGGGTCGCCCGCCGACGCGCCACGCGCCGGGTCGGGAGGCACACAGCCGCGGCGATCTGCACAACCACGGGCAGATGTGGGCGGAGCATCTGTGGTTGTGCAGATCCCTGCTGTGGTGCCGGCTGGGCCGGGCTGGGTCCCGCTGTGGTGCGTGCGGGCCGGGCGGCGCCGTACCCCGGAGATCCGCACAACCGCGGATGCATTCGCGCGAGGCATCCGTTGTTGTTCAGATCCCTGTCGTTGTGCGGCTGGGGCTGGGCAGGTGCGGCCGTGCCGGGGCGGCGGATGCTGCGCCTAGAGCTCGCGCAGGATCTGCTCGACCCTCTCCTTGGCGTCGCCGAAGAGCATCTGCGCGTTCTCGCGGAAGAACAGCGGGTTCTGCACCCCGGCGTAGCCCGAGGCCATCGACCGCTTGAACACGATGACGTTGTCGGCCTCCCACACCCGCAGCACCGGCATCCCGGCGATGGGGCTGCCGGGATCTTCGGCGGCGGCGGGGTTGACGGTGTCGTTCGCGCCGATGACCAGGACGACGGCCGTCTCGGCGAAGTCGTCGTTGATCTCGTCCATCTCGAACACGATGTCGTAGGGAACCTTGGCCTCTGCCAGCAGCACGTTCATGTGGCCCGGGAGGCGCCCGGCGACCGGATGGATGCCGAAGCGCACGTCCACGCCCCGCTCACGCAGCCGCGACGTGAGCTCGGCGACGGGGTACTGCGCCTGCGCGACCGCCATCCCGTAGCCGGGGGTGATGATGACGCGGTCGGCGTCGGCGAGCAGCTCCGCGGCTCCGGTGACGTCGATCTCGCGGTGTTCGCCGGTCTCGGCATCCGTCGCCCGGGGAGCTTCGATACCGAACCCGCCGGCGATGACGGAGATGAACGAGCGGTTCATCGCGCGGCACATGATGTACGACAGGTAGGCGCCCGAGGACCCGACGAGCGCGCCGGTGACGATCAGCAGGTCGTTGCTCAGGATGAAGCCCGCTGCGGCAGCCGCCCAGCCCGAGTAGCTGTTGAGCATCGAGACGACGACGGGCATGTCGCCGCCGCCGATCGAGGCCACGAGGTGCCAGCCCAGCAGCAGGGCGAGGATCGTCACGACGATCAGCAGCCACAGCTCGGGGGTGATGACGTACCAGACCGTCAGGCCGACGAACGCGACCAGCGCGCCGAGGTTGAGGACGTTCTTGCCCGGGAGCATGAGCGGCGTGGACGAGATCCGCGCCGAGAGCTTGAGGAACGCGACGATCGATCCCGTGAAGGTGACGGCACCGATGAAGACCCCGATGAACACTTCGGCGTGATGGATGCCGAGCAGGGCGCCGCCGATGTGCCCGGGGTCCAGAGCGCCGTTCCAGCCGACGATGACGGCGGCGAGGCCCACGAAGCTGTGCAGCAGAGCGATGAGCTCGGGCATCCCCGTCATCTCGACCACGCGTGCGCGCCACAGGCCGATCGACCCGCCGACGAGGACGGCGACCACCAGCAGAACGAGCCCCATCGTCGCCTGCGGCTGGCCCCACAGCTGTTCGACCGTCAGCCACACGGTCGCGGCGATCGCGATGACCATGCCGCCGATCCCGAAGGCGACGCCGCGGCGGGCGGTCTCGTGCTTGCTCAGGCCGTGGAGGCTGAGAATGAACAGCAGCGCGGCGACGAGGTACGCGGCGCCGGCGACGGATGCCGCAACCGACCCGGTCATCGGGTCTCACCTTTCGAGAACATCGCGAGCATGCGTCGGGTCACGGCGAAGCCTCCGAAGATGTTGATGCTCGCCAGAAGAACGGCGACCGCGGCGAGGATCTGCACGACGAGCACCCCCGACGCGAGCTGCAGCATCGCGCCGACGACGATGATGCCCGAGATCGCGTTCGTGACGCTCATGAGCGGGGTGTGCAAGGCGTGGTGGACCTTTCCGATCACGAAGAAGCCGATGATGATCGACAGCACCAGCACCGTGAAGTGCTGCGGGATCGGTGCGGGCGCGACCGCGGTCACGACGAACAGCAGCACGGCGGCAGCGCCGAGCAGCACCGGGGTCCGCCAGGCCGGAGCCGTCTTGGGCGCGGGAGGCTCGACCGGCGCCGCGGCCACGGGCTTCGGCGCTGCCGAGACCTGCACCGGCGGTGGCGGCCACGTCGACTCCCCGTCTCGCACGATCATCACGCCGCGCTGCACGACATCGTCGACGTCGATCGTGAGGACCCCGTCCTTGCCGGGAGTGAGCAGAGCGATGAGGTTGTAGAGGTTCGTCGAGTACAGCTGCGACGCCTGCGCGGGCAGCCGTCCGGCCAGATCGGTGTACCCGAGGATCACGACGCCGTTGTCGGTCACGACCCGCTCGCCGGCGATCGAGCCTTCGACGTTGCCGCCCTGCGCGGCGGCCATGTCGACGATGACGCTGCCCGGCTTCATCCGTGCGACGTCGGATGCCGTGATCAGTCGCGGCGCCGCTCGCCCCGGGATGAGCGCCGTCGTGATGATGATGTCGACATCCGCGGCCTGTTCGGTGTAGATCTCTGCCGCGCGCCTGTCGTAGGCCTCGCTCGTGGCCTTGGCATAGCCGTCCGAGGACTCCATGACCTCGTCGACCTCGACAGGGAGGTACTCGCCGCCGACCGACTTCACCTGATCGGCGACCTCGGGGCGCGGGTCGGTCGCGCGCACGATCGCGCCCAGGCTCGCGGCGGTGCCGATCGCGGCGAGCCCCGCGACGCCCGCGCCCGCGACGAGCACCTTCGCGGGCGGCACCTTTCCGGCTGCCGTCACCTGCCCGGTGAAGAAGCGGCCGAACTCGTTGGCGGCCTCGACGACGGCGCGGTAGCCCGAGATGTTCGCCATCGAGCTGAGCACGTCCATCGACTGGGCGCGGGAGATGCGCGGGACGGCATCCAGGGACAGCGCCGTGATGCCGCGCGTGGCCAGCGACTCGCGGATCTCGGGCCGGAAGGCGGGTGCGAGCATCCCGATCACCGTCGCCCCGTCTCGCAGGAGGGCGACCTCGTCGGGGCCCGGCGCCGTCACGGTCACGACCACGTCGGCGCCCCAGGCGCCGGCACGGTCTGTCACGTCGGCTCCGGCATCCGTGTAGGCGGTGTCGGGGAAGGCGGAAGCCGCGCCCGCGCCCGCTTCGACGACGACGTCGTAGCCGAGGGCGAGCAGGCGCGAAACGGTGGGTGGAGTGAGGGCGACGCGGGTCTCGCCGTCGCGCTCCGCGACGATGCCGATGCGGGTCATGTACGCACTCCCTTGCTTCTGCGGGCGGGCTTCGCGGCTCTCTCCTGGGGCAGGCGCCGCGCGGGTCCGAGGCGGGCTCCGCGCGGGGCCGACTCTATCGGCGGGCTCCGCGCGGAGCCGGGACCATGGTCCTCGGCGATGAGGCCGGATCCGAGTGACACCAATCTAGGGATCCGGCGCCGCACTCTGTCGGCATCCGTCTCGGAAATATCGCCCGTTCTTTCCTAGACTCAGGCTGTGACCGCCTCTTCCACGCCCGAACTCGAAGCCGATCGTCAAGCGCTCATCGCCCTGATCGGCGCCGAAGCCGTCTTCCACGGGGACTTCACGCTCTCGAGCGGCAAGAAGGCGTCCTACTACGTCGACATGCGCAAGCTCACGCTCGATCACCGGGCGGCACCCGCGATCGGCCGGATCATGCTCGATCTCGTGCGCACCGGACTGGGTTCGGATGCCGACACCGTCGTGGCAGTCGGCGGTCTCACTCTCGGCGCCGATCCGATCGCGAACGCCGTCATGCACGCATCCGTCGGAACGGACCATCCGCTCGACGCGTTCGTGGTGCGCAAGGAACCCAAGGACCACGGCCGGGGCCGCCAGGTCGAGGGGGCAGATGTCGTCGGCAAGCGCGTGGTCGTGCTCGAGGACACCTCGACGACGGGACAGTCCGCGCTCAAGGCGGTCGAGGCGTTGCGGCGCGAGGGTGCGGAGCCGGTCGCCGTCGCGGTGATCGTCGACCGCAAGACCGGCGCACAGCAGGCGATCGAGGATGCCGGACTCACCTGGCTCGCCGCCATCGACCTCGACGATCTCGGCCTCCAGCCGCAGTAGCCGGGGTTAGTCGTCGGAGCCGGAGCCGCCGCGGCTGCGCCACCACTGCCACACCGCAACGACGAGCGCGCCGCTGATGATGATCAGCGACGTCCACAGCAGCAATGACTGTTCGAACTCGTTCACGGACGCCTCCCCTCTGCCGCGCCGGCGACGATCTTCGCAATGCGCGCCGCGCGGGTCTGCGGACGCTTGGCGAGCGCGATCTGCTGGAGCCCGTACTTCCGGGCAGACAGCGGGAAGGCATCCCAGTTCGCGCGAGCCCGAGGATTCGCATCCAGCGCAGCCACGAGATCATCCGGATCGATGCCGGCCTCAGCCTCGTCGAGCACGCTCCAGGTGCCGTTGGCCTTCGCGGCCTCGACCGCACGGATGCCGGCCTCGGCCATGATTCCTTCGGCCTCGAGGATCTCGATCCTGGCCTTGTTCGTCGCGGCCCACCCGCTCCCGGGACGCCGAGGAGCGAACCACAACCCGCTGCGCTCCTCGTCGAACACCCGGACGGGGCCGTCGATCCACCCGAAACAGAGCGCGTGCCGGATCGCGTCTTCGTACTCGACGAACGAGAGGCCGGAACCGGGGCGGGCGCGCACGAGCCAGGCGCCTGTCGAGGACTGGTGGTGTGCCGCGAGCCAGGCGCGCCACGCCGCGGCATCCGTCGCTTCGACCCGCTCGCCCTCGTCGAGAGCACCCATCACAGCCCCTCGGGAAACTCGGTCTCCTCCGGGCCCGCGGGAAGCAGTTCGGCGATCGACTCCAGGATCTCGTCCGGTCGGAAGGGGAATCGCTCCACCTCGGCCGGGTCGCTGATACCGGTGAGGACGAGCACCGTGTGAAGACCCGCCTCGATGCCCGCGACGATGTCGGTGTCCATTCGGTCGCCGATCATCCCTGTCGATTCCGAGTGCGCACCGATGCGGTTGAGAGCGGAACGGAACATCATCGGGTTGGGCTTGCCGACGACGTAGGGCTCTTTGCCGGTGGCTTTCGTGATGAGCGCGGTGATCGCGCCGGTGGCCGGCAGCAGTCCCTCCGCGGAGGGACCGGTGGCATCGGGGTTGGTGGCGATGAAGCGGGCGCCGTTCGCGATCGCACGGATCGCCTTCGTGATCGCCTCGAACGAGTAGTTGCGGGTTTCGCCGACGACGACGTAGTCGGGGTCGTTCTCGGTCATGATGAACCCCGCCTCGTGAAGTGCGGTGGTCAGCCCCGCCTCGCCGATGACGAACGCGGATGCCCCGGGTGCCTGCCCGCGCAAGAAGTCAGCCGTCGCCAGGGCGGATGTCCAGATCGCCTCTTCGGGGACGACCAGGCCGGATGCCCGCAGTCGCGCGCTCAGATCGCGCGGCGTGAAGATCGAGTTGTTCGTGAGCACCAGGAAGGGCACTCCCTGCTCGCGCCACCGCTCGATCACCTCCGCGGCGCCGGGAACGGGGATGTTCTCATGGACGAGCACGCCGTCCATGTCGGTGAGCCAGCATTCCACGTCTGCCCGGGTCCGCATGGCCACAGCGTATCCCGCCCGCGGAGGTCTAGTGTCGATCTCGTGGCGCGTACGCGGTGGGACCCCGAGTCGCTGCCCGATCTGTCCGGGCAGTCCTACCTCGTCACGGGCTCGAACGCCGGGCTCGGGTACTTCGCCAGCGAGCAACTCGCGAGGGCCGGGGCCCGCGTCATCATGTCCGGCCGAAACCCGAAGCGCCTCTCGGCCGCACGGGCCACACTTGCCGGTCGGGTTCCTGGCGCTGACATCGAGTCGCTGATCATCGATACGGCAAAGCCCGGGTCGATCCGTTCTGCCGCGGCTTCCCTGCGCACTCGCGGGCCGCTGGACGGCGTCCTGTTGAACGCCGGGATCGTGCATCCGCCCCGGCGTCGAGAGACGACCCCGGACGGCAACGAGATCGTGCTCGCGACCAACGCCCTGGGCCACTTCGCGCTCGCGGGGGAGCTCCTTGTGCCGCTGGCACGATCCGGCGGTCGGATGGTGTGGCTGGGCAGCATGTCGATCTCCCTGACGCCGTACGACCCCGCCGATCTGCAGCTGACCGAGGGTTACTCCGCGTGGCGCGCGTACGTGCAGTCCAAGGTCGTCACGACCGCCCTCGGTCTGGAAGCCGATCGGCGACTGCGGGAGCACGGCGTTCCCGTCGACAGTGTCGTCGTCCACCCGGGATACTCGACGAGCGGTCGCACGCCGGGTCTTCACGGAGTGAATCAGCCCAGCAAGATCACTCGCTTCATCGACAATCTGCAGACGCCGATCACCCAGTCCAAGGAGCACGGCGCGTGGCCTCTTGTTCGGGCGTTGATCGACCCCATGATCTCCGGTGGGCAGTTCTGGGGCCCGCAATACATCGTGAAGGGCGAACCCCGGCGGGCGCACCTTCCACGGATCGTGCGCGACCCCGAGCGCGTTTCGCGCATCTGGGAGGCGTGCGAAGCCGCGACGCGCACCCGGTGGCCGTTCACGGCGGCATCCGTCGCCCGCTGACCGGTCGAAAGCCGCGCCGTCTCCGCGCCGGGCGCGATCAGGCGCTGAGCCAGATCGCCTCGGATGCCGTCGGCGGCAGCGTCACTTCGCGGCCGTCCACGTCGATGGTCAGGTCGCCGCGGACGCACACGATACCTCCCACGTCGACGGATGCGGCGTCGAGCGCCTCGAGCAGCCCCGGGACGCGATCCGAGACCCGGAGCACGCGTCCGCAGTGTCCGAGCGGAGCGTCAGCCAAACGCACGAAGGCCTCCCGCGTGACGGTGCCGTCGGCATCCGGAATGGCATCGCCGTGGGGATCGAACCGGGGGTAGCCGAGCCGTTGGTCGATCCCCGCCAGGAGTCGATCGCTGATCGCGTGCTCGAGCACTTCGGCTTCCTCGTGCACCTCGGCCCAGGTGTAGCCGAACTCGCGGACCAGCCAGGTCTCGATGAGGCGGTGACGACGGATGACGGCGGCGGCGCGGCGCTCACCGGCCGGGGTCAGCGAAATCGGCCCGTAGGGGCGATGGGTCACGAGGCCCTGAGCGGCGAGCTTGCGCACCATCTCGGTCACGCTCGATGGGGCAAGACCGAGCTCGGTCGCAAGCTGAGACGGGGAGATCCGCTCGGTCTGCCACTCGGTGTGGTGGTAGATCGTCTTGAGGTAGTCGTCGATGGCCGCGGAGGGCATGCCGAAACCCTACCGGGGACGCCGGTCGCCCCCGATCACGCTCCGGTGAACACCAGCCACAGCAGAACGAGATTGAGGGTGATGAGCAGCCCGGCCGAGACGATCCCGAGCACGGTCGTCGCGGGCCTGTTGCGGAAGGCGCCGAGCACGCCCCGGCGTGCGGTCAGCCATACGAGGGGAATGAGCGCGAACGGGATGCCGAACGACAGCACGACCTGGCTGAGGACCAGCGCAAACGTGGGGTCGACCCCGACTCCCAGGATCAGCAGCGCGGGGATCAGCGTGATCAGACGGCGCGCAACGAGCGGAACCCGAACACGGAGCAATCCGCTCATGATCTCCGCCCCGGCGTAGGCGCCGACGGCGGTGGAGGCGAGCCCGCTCGCGAGCAGCCCGACGGCGAACAGTGTCGCGATGATCGGACCGAGTCCGTCGCGCAGCGCGGCGTACGCGCCCTCGAGCGAGTCGGTGCCCGGCACGCCGGCGAGGTTGGCGGCTGCCAGCAGCAGGATGCACAGGTTCACTGTTCCCGCGACCACCATGGCGATCGTGACGTCCCAGCGCGTCGCGGTGAGAAGCCGCCGCGTCGACACGCCCCGTCCCGCTTCCAGGTCCGCCGCGGCCGAACCCGGTGTGAACGGCGTGGGGGTGGCCGCGGGGGCGAACCGATCGCGGCTGAGGGCCGAGTGCGCATAGATGGCGTGCGGCATGACGGTCGCGCCGAGAATGGATGCCGCAAGCAGCACCGAGTCGGCGCCGTCGAATCGGGGGACCATGCCCCCGACGATGCCTGCCGGATCGGGCGGGGCGATGAACACCCCGGCGGTGAAGCCGACCGCGATCAGGACCACCAGTCCGACGATGATCACTTCGAAGGGGCGCGCGCCGCGCCGCGACTGCACCACCAGGAGGCCGAGGGAGACGACGCCGGTGATGACGCCTCCCCACAGCAGCGGGATGCCGAACAGCAGGTTCAGCGCGACAGCGCCGCCGATGACCTCTGCCACGTCCGTGGCCATCGCGACCAGCTCCGCCTGAAGCCAGTACAGTCGCCGGCCCCAGGAACTGCGGATCCGGCTGCCGAGCGCCTGAGGAAGGCTCTCGCCGGTGACCACTCCGAGCTTGGCCGACAGGTACTGGATGAGCCACGCCATGACGTTCGCGACGACGACGACCCACACCAGGAGATACCCGTACCGGGCGCCGGCGGTCATGTTGCTCGCGACGTTTCCCGGATCGAGGTAGGCGACACCGGCCACCATCGCGGGCCCGAGAAGCCAGAACAGTCGGGGCGAGCGCACCCGGGCAGCGCCGACGGTCGAGAGCGCGGGGGTCGGTGTCGTCTTCGGCATACCGAAACCCTAGCGATATTTCGGCGTGCCGAAAAGCCGTTGGTCAGCGGGACCCGGTCGCGGGCCGGCGGTCGCCGTCGGATAGATTGCTCGACGTGCCAGACGAGACCGAGCCCGAGCTCCCCCACGGTGTGGGGCCGTGGCCCGGCGGCGCCTCGGAGTGGCCGGATGACCCGCGCCTAGACCGAGATCTGCTCGCGCACGGGGACCGACGCAACGTCGTCGACCGATACCGCTACTGGCGGATGGAGGCGATCGTTGCCGACCTCGACCAGAGGCGGCATCCGTTCCACGTCGCGATCGAGAACTGGCAGCATGATCTCAACATCGGTTCGATCGTGCGCAGCGCCAACGCGTTCCTTGCCGCCGAGGTCCACATCATCGGCCGCCGTCGCTGGAACAAGCGCGGCGCCATGGTGACCGACCGCTATCAGCACGTCCGCCACCACGACGACATCGCCGCCTTCGCGACCTGGGCCTCGGGCGAAGGGTTGCCGATCCTCGCGATCGATAACGTCGAGGGCTCGCAGCCACTGCCTGCGGCGGATCTGCCCCGGCAGTGCGTCCTGCTGTTCGGGCAGGAAGGGCCGGGCCTGTCGGCCGAAGCGCTCGCCGCGGCATCCGGCACCATCGAGATCGCGCAGTACGGCTCGACTCGCTCGATCAACGCCGCCGCGGCGGCAGCCGTCGTCATGTACGAGTGGTGCCGCCGCTGGGCCTGAGGCAGGCGGATGCCTTCGACGCGCGCTCAGCCTCGGCGGCGTAGACTTCCGGGCGTGAACGGACGGATGACGCCTGCGGGCGACTGGAGGTTGTCGACGCGCTCTGCGTCGGCGGGCATGACGGCCTGAGGCCGCTGACCCTGTCGCCGGGCTCGACCCGGCGCGGCTGCCCCGCAGCCCCCCTCATCGTTCGTCTCGACGCGCCCCCGAGCCGTCGCTCCCCGGAAAGGCACGCGCATGCGTCCCCTCACCGATGCCCAGATTCGGGCATCCCTTCTCAACGCCTCGCGCAGCGAGCGCAAGAACCTCACCCTCCCGACCGACATCGTCGACACCCAGTGGGATCGACTCGACTATCTCGGCTTCCGCGATCCCAAGCTCGCGCGGATCGCCTACGTCGTCATCGACCTCGATGACGAGCCGGTCGGCATCCTGTTGCGGCAGACGGATGCCCGACCGCTGAGCCGGCCCCAGTGCTCGTGGTGCAACGACGTTCAGCTTCCCAACGATGTCGTGATGTTCGCCGCCAGACGCACGGGAGAGGCGGGCCGTCGCGGCGACAGCGTCGGCATCCTCGTGTGCGAGAACTTCGAGTGCTCCGTCAACGTGCGAAAGCTCCCGCCCTCTGCCTACCTCGGGTTCGACCGCGAGGCGGCGCGCGATCGTCGTATCGAGGCTCTGCGTGCGAACGTCGCAGAGTTCGCGCGCAGCGTCCGCGACGGGGTGTAGCTCCGCCGCCGTCTCAGGGTTGCATGATCTCGCGCAGTCGAGCCTCGCGCTCGTCGGCGAGGTCATCCAGTCGCCGGGTGAAGGCGGCGACGGATGCGGCATCCGTCGCGCCCGCGGCGCGTGTGACTGCCGAGCCGATCGGTGTCCCGGGGCGCACCGCCAGGGGAACGACCCCCGCCCAGACCGTGTGGTCCTCGCCGTCATCGGCGGTGTCGCCGACCCCGTCGAAGCGGACCTTGACGCTCGCCTGATCGAGCGGTACCTGCAGCACCTGCGTTGCACGCACCTCTTTGCGCGTCATCTCGCGCACCTCGGCGCGTCGGCCTGGCATCAGGTGGTCCGAGACCTGCCAGAGCGCCCGATCACGCAGGTCCTCGGGGACGACTCTGGCATTTCCGAACACGACGGCGCTGCGGTAGTTCGCCGAGCTTTCGAAGGTGGATGCCGCGAAGACGAGTCCGTCGACGTGCGTCACGGTCACCGACACTGGGACACCCTCTCGTGCGGCATCCAGGAACAGCCCGCCGCCGGTCGACCCGTGCAGGAGCAGCACGGGGCCGTCGCCGAGGTCGCCGACCCCGTAGAGGTAGGGCAGCACGATCGGCATCCCGTCGCGGACGAAACCCACATGGGCGACGAGGCCTTCGGTGAGGATCTCGCGCAGCATCTCGGCATCCGTGTTCTGGCGCTGGGGTTTGCGTCGCACCTGAAGCGAGGGCGATGCTGGACTGTCTGAACTCATACGTTGAGGGTAGGGCTGAGCCACGCCTGGCCCCGCAATCGCCAGCCGAGCGTCGCGGCCCGAGCGAGCATGTAGACACCGAAGAATGCGACCGACAGCCACGCGAGGCCGGCGGCGCCGCCCGGGTGGAAGACAGCGACGAGGGCCAGCGCAGGCAGGAACGGTACGAGGTTGAGCACGCCTGCCACAGCGAGGTATCGGGCGTCGCCGGCGCCGATCAGGACGCCGTCCCAGACGAAGACGAGACCGCACAGCGGCTGGGCGACGGCAAGCACGAGAAGAGCGGGTTGCACGATCGCGGCAAGCTCCGGGTCGCCGGTGAAGAGCAGCCCGATGACTCCGGATGCCGCCGCGACCCCCGCCCCGACGAGGATGCCGAACCACAGGCCCCAGGCGCTCGTGCGTTGGAGGACTTTGCGTACGCGAGCATGGTCTTCCTCGCCGAGGGACTTTCCGATGAGTGCTTGAGCGGCGATCGCGAGGGCGTCGAGCGCGAACGCCGCTGCCGAGAAGACCGTGTACGCGACCTGCCAGCCTGCGAGCTCATCGGTGCCGAGCCCTGTGGCCACGGCGACGGTGGTCAGCAGCGCGATCCGCAGCGACACCGTCCGCAGGAACAGCCAGCCGCCGGTACGGGCAGAGCCGCGCACCCCGCGGGCCGACGGGCGGACCTGCGCCGAGTGCCGGTGCGCCAGTCGGCCGATGACACCGATGTACGCGACGACCATGCCCCACTGGGCGAGCACGGTCCCGACCGCGGAGCCGGCGATCCCCCACCCGAGGCCGTAGATGAAGATCGCGTTCAGTGCGGCATTCGCGCCGAAGCCGGCCGCCGCGATCCACAGCGGCGTGACGGTGTCCTGCATCCCGCGCAGCAGCCCGGTCGCCGCGAACACGATGAGCATCGCGGGAAGCCCCCACATCGAGATCTGCAGGTAGGTCACCGCGTCGGCGGCTACCGCCTCGGTAGCCCCGAAGAGCGAGACGAGGGGTGGTGTCGCGAGTGATCCGGCAAGGGCCAGGATCGCGCCGAGCCCCAGCGCAAGCCAGAGGCCGTCGATACCGACCGAGACCGCCGAGCGGGCGTCGCCGGCGCCGAACCGCCGTGCGACGGCCGGGGTCGTCGAGTAGGCGAGGAAGACCATGAGCCCGACGATCGTCTGCAGAATTGCCGAGGCGATCCCGAGGGCGGCAAGCGGCACGGTGCCCAGGTGCCCGACGAGGGCCGAATCGACGATCAGGAACAGCGGTTCCGCCATGAGCGCGCCCAGCGCCGGCACCGCGAGCCGCAGGATGTCGCGGTTCAGCGTCGACGGTGCGTCGCTGTCGGGTCGAGAAGGCACGACCCGAGCCTAGGGTTCCGTGCCGCCGAGCCGGATGACGCGCGCCGCGCTGTCTGTCCGGAGTTCGCTTGCCGCAACACGCCGTGTGCGGCATCCGTCGCCCGCGTCTTGCGGCAACCGAACCGTCGGGGGCTGTGCCGGTCGTCGGTTGGCTTGCCGCAACCCGCCGTATGCGGCATTCGACAGGAGCGGTTCGAGGCAAGCGAACATGACGGTGGAGACGGATGCTGCGGGATGCCACGATGGGTGCGAGTGAGGCGCCGCCCGGCGCCGGAGCAGAGGTTCAGGTGACCGGTAGTGCCTCGTCGTCGGCGAAGCGTCCGGGTGCGGACAGTGGTGCCGCACGGGAGATCGCCATTCTCATGCTGCTCGCGGCCATCGCGGGACTCGCCGTCGGGCTCATCGGCGGCGCGTTCCGTTGGTGCATTGAACAGGCAGAGCGCGTGCGCATCGAGGTCTTCGCCTTTGCGCACGAGCAGCCCGGCTGGGGGTGGCTCATCGGGATGGCCGTCACCGCTACCGGTGCGACACTCGCGGCGCTGCTGGTGAAGTGGGTTCCGCAGGCTGCGGGCAGCGGCATCCAGTACGTCGAGGCGGTGGAGCGGGGGCAGGAGCCGCCGAGTGCCCTGGGTGTGCTGGTGGCGAAGTTCGTCGGCGGAGTGCTCTCGATCGGATCAGGGATGGTACTCGGCCGCGAAGGGCCGACAGTGCACATCGGTGCCGTGCTCGGGGCGGAGGCGGCCCGCCGCAGCCGTCGGCCCGTGGCGGACGCCCGGACCCTCCACTCGGCGATGTCGGGTGCGGGCCTTGCCGTCGCCTTCAACGCGCCCCTCGGGGGATCGCTGTTCGTCATCGAGGAGGTCGCGCAGTCCGTGCGGGCCCGTATCGTTCTGCCCACCCTCACGGGTGTTGCAGTCGCGGTGGCCACGGCGTGGATCGTCGTCGGCAACGCGCCCATCTTCGAGGTGCAGCCGGTCCCCCCACCCGACCTGGCTCAGGTCGGGGTGTTCGCGGTGTTCGGCCTCCTCACGGGCGTGCTCGGTGCCGCGTACAACCGACTGATTCTCGGATTTCTGACGCTCGCTCAAGCGGCTCACCGTGTGCCCCCGGTCGCGCAGGCGGCGATCATCGGCGGCGCGGTCGGGCTTCTTCTCTTCCTCGATCCGCTCGGCGCCGGCGGCGGGGATCCCGTCTCCCAGGGCTTGCTCCGCGGGGATTCGCTGGTCCTGATCGTCCTCGTCTCGACGCTCGCCATCCGGTTCCTTGCGGGTCCGCTGTCGTACGCCGCGGGAACCCCCGGCGGACTGTTCGCCCCGCTGCTTGCAATCGGAGGGCTCTGGGGCGCCCTCTGCGGAACCTTCGCTCAGCGCCTGGTCCCTGAGATCGCCGACACCACGATCGTGGTCTTCGTGCTCGTGGGGATGACCTCGATGTTCGCCGCGACCATCCGGGCGCCCCTGACCGGGATCGCCGTCGTGGTCGAGATGACCGCCGTCGCGACAGTCCTGGCGCCGATGCTGGCCGCCGCCGTCTGCGCCATCCTCGTCGCCGCTCTCTTGCGCACCCGGCCGATCTACGAGGATCTTCGCGAGCGGATGCTCCATCCACCCGCTGTTCGTGCCGCGTTCCCTCGACTCCGGGGAACCGCATAGCCGACGTGCTTATCCTGGGAGGCATGACCGACGCGCTCGTCTCGGGGCTTCCCCTCGAGGACCTCTCGCCCGACATCCGCCCCCAAGACGACCTGTTCCGCCACGTCAACGGCGCGTGGATCGAGCGCACTGAGATTCCGGATGACAAGGCGCGGTGGGGGTCCTTCCACCTCCTCGCCGAGCAGGCGGAGAAGGACGTGCGGGTCATCATCGAGGAGGCGGTCGCGGCAGAGCCGGGGAGCGAGACCCGCAAGATCGGCGACCTGTACACGAGCTTCATGGACACCGAGCGCATCGCGGCGCTCGGGGCAGCTCCTATCGCCGGCCAGCTCGCCGCCGTCGACGGCATCGACACCGTCGACGGGTTGCTGCGCACTCTCGGCGCCCTCGAGCGCGATGGCGTCTCGGGGCTGTTCGGCCTGTACGTCGAGCCCGATCCGGGAAACCCCCAGCGCTACGTCCCGTTCGTGGTCCAGAGCGGGCTGTCGCTTCCCGACGAGAGCTACTACCGGCTCGAGAACTTCGCCGACACCCGTCGCGAGTTCCGGGGGCACGTCGAACGGATGCTGACCCTCGCCGGCGTTCCGGATGCCGCCGCGGAGGCCGACCGGGTCGTCGCCCTCGAGACCGAGCTCGCCTCTCACCACTGGGACAACGTCCGCAGCCGCGATGCGGTGGCCACCTACAACCTGCGCACGTGGACGGAGTTCCTCCAGCTAGCCGGCGTCGATCTCACGCCATGGCTCGCCGCCCTCGCGCCGGGGAAGGAGACGGCGTTCGATGAGGTCGTCGTCTACCAGCCGAGCTTCGTCGAATCGCTCGGCGCGCTGCTGGTGCCCGACCGGCTCGACCAGTGGAAGGCATGGCTGCGCTTCGCGATCGTGCGCGGCGCGGCGCCCCTGCTGTCGGACGAGTTCGTGGCCGAGAACTTCGCGTTCTACGGCACGCAGCTCACCGGCGTCCCGACGCTTCGCGAGCGCTGGAAGCGGGGTGTGAGCCTCGTCGAGAGCGCGATGGGCGAGGCCGTCGGCCGCGTCTATGTGGAGCGGCATTTCCCGCCTGCTGCCAAGGAGGCGATGGACGAACTGGTCGCCAACCTCATCGAGGCGTATCGGCGCAGCATCCGTTCGCTCGAGTGGATGACGCCCGAGACGCGGGATCGCGCGCTGGCGAAACTCGACGCATTCACCCCGAAGGTCGGGTACCCGGTGCGCTGGAAGGACTACTCCGCGCTCGAGATCGACGCGACCGACCTCGTCGGTAACGCGCGGCGCGCCCACATCGTCGAACACGATCGTCAGCTGGCCAAGGTCGGCCAGCCGATCGATCGCGATGAGTGGTTCATGACCCCGCAGACGGTCAACGCGTACTACAACCCGCTCATGAACGAGATCGTCTTCCCCGCGGCAATCCTGCAGTACCCGTTCTTCGATGTCGATCGGGACGATGCGGCCAACTACGGCGGCATCGGCGCGGTCATCGGGCACGAGATCGGGCACGGCTTCGACGACCAGGGAAGTCGCTATGACGGCGACGGATCTCTGCGGGACTGGTGGACGGATGCCGACCGCGCCGCCTTCGAGGAACGCACGAAGAGCCTCATCGCCCAGTACGACGCCCTCACGCCGAGGGGGTTGGACGGCCAGCACCACGTCAACGGTGCTCTCACGATCGGGGAGAACATCGGCGACCTCGGGGGGCTCGGCATCGCCTTGAAGGCGTACGCGATCTCGCTGGGCGACGAGCCCGCTCCCGTCATCGACGGGTACACCGGCATCCAGCGTCTGCTGCTGAGCTGGGCCGCCATCTGGCAACAGAAGGGACGGGATGCCGAGACCATCCGGCTGCTCACGATCGACCCGCACTCGCCGAACGAGTTCCGCTGCAACCAGATTGTGCGCAACGTCGACGCCTTCTACGACGCGTTCGGCGTGACCGAGACGGATGACCTGTGGCTCGACCCCGCCGAGCGCGTCACCATCTGGTGAATCTCATCGCCTAGAATCCCCCCACCCGAACACGGGAAGGACCCGCCGGTGGGCACACCACCCAGCACGTCGCGCGCTGCGCATCGCGCGGATTCTCGGCGTTCTCGTCACGCCGGGGGCCGCGCTCCGACCTTCGCCGCCACGATGCACGCGCTCGAGGAGATCGCGAGCACCGGCGGCCGCGTGTCGGTCTGTGTCACCGATCTCGATCGAGGCTCCGACCTGGTGATGGGTGACGCGTTCGTCACGTTGCCGATCGCGCAGCTCGGCGTGGTGCCGTTGCTGATCGAGACGTCGGCAGCCATGGAGGCGGGCAGGCTGGAGGCCACCGGATCCGTGAAGCGGCCCCCCGCGGAGCAGCACATCTCCGCAGGGGTGTGGCGTCACTTCGCCACCTCCGAGCTCGCCGTGTGCGATCTCGCGGTGCTGACGGCGGCTCTCGGGGATCCGCTCGCGACCAATGCGCTCATCGACCTCGTGGGACTCGACCCGGTGCGTGAGCGCATCGATCAGCTCGGTCTCACCCGCACGGCGCTACTCGATCGCGTCCGTGAGAACCGCGGGCCCGATGATGCCCCCCACCTCGCGCTGTCCACGACCCGCGATCTGACGACACTGTTCTCGGCACTCGCCAATGGCCGCGCGGTCTCTGCCTCGGTCAGCGCTCAAGTCATCGGATGGCTGGGGCTGAACGCGGACCTCGGCCTTGCCGCCGCCGCCACGGGCGCCGACCCCCTTGCGCACGGGGGTGCGGCTGATCAGCTCCTGCTGGTGAACAAGACCGGGCGCGACCACGGCATCCGTGCTGAGGCCGGGGTGCTCGCCGGGTCGCGCACCGGTGTCGCGTACGCCATGATCGTGCAGTTCACGGAGGAGACGCCGTTGGACCGGCTCCGCGTGCACGACGCGTTCCGCGTGCTGGGTGCAGACCTCATGGAGGCGGTGTACTGACGCCCCTCGCGCCGCTCCGCGGCTCAGTGTCCTGCGTCGAGCCGGTCGAGGAGCGCAAGGCCCCGCTGAGCCCATGCGATCTCGCCCTTCGCGCGGTCTACCAGGCCCTCGTAGGCGAAGTGTTTGAACGCGACGATGCGCTCGTGATCCTCGACGGGCGTGGCTTTCAGTCGTCGCTCGAGCATGGGGTTGGGAGGATCGACGTGGTCGATCTTGCGCAGTTCGCCCTCCCACTGCTCGAGCTCGCCCTCCCACTGCTCGATGTGGTGACGAAGGAACGCGCGTGCCGCCTCCGGCGAGGCAGACTCCAGGTACGCGGCGCGCAGGTGCGCGGGGTCTCGTACTCGCTGATACTCCAGCGGTGACGCCATCCAGTCGAGGAAGGCGCGGTCTCCGGCATCCGTGACGTGGTACATCCGGCGCGTACCGCGCTCGCCGCGGGTCTGCTCCTCGGCCTCGACGAGACCGGCGGCCTCCATCTTCCTGAGCTCGGGGTAGATCTGCGAGTCGGGCGCGTGCCATACGTGCCCGACCGACTGCGTGAACTGCTTGGCCAGTTCGTACCCCGAGAGGGGACCGACGCGAAGGAGCGCCAACAACGCATAGCGAAGGCTCACGAGCGTGCTCCCTTCTGTCGATTCCGCTCCCGTGATGCTACCGAGACGCCGCGAGACTGCACCTGCGCCGCGAGACAGCGTGTTGCGGGTGCTGTCTCGCGGGCAGGGTGCAGTCTCGCGGGTTCGGGGGTTAGTCGTTCTTGTAGCCGGTGCGCCAGCCGCCCTGGTAGGTCTGACGAGCGACGGTCGAGTAGGGGACGGGGCTCACGACGACGCGCACCTCGGTCTGCTCGTGCGGCTCGACGGATGCCTTCTTCGAGCCGCCGTTCGGCTCACCCCAGACCACGCGCAGCTCGGTTCCCTCGGGAACGTTCGGGTCCACGGTGGCCAGCGACAGACCGCGACGCTCGTTGGAGGAGTAGCCCGTGAACATCGAGTACCCGACGACGGTGCCGTCGGCATCGACGACGGCGTCGTAGTTGGCCGAGCCGTAGTTCGCGAGCGGCAGGTCGAAGAACTTGTAGTTCGGGCCGTCGACGTTCAGCAGCGACGTCCACACCTTGCCGAGGTCCTCCGCGTTCCAGGCGAGCGTGACCTTCTTGCGTTGGGCGGCGGGGTCCATCTTCTCGAGCGCGTCGCGACCGATGAAGTCGTGGTCGAACTTCACGAACGAGCCGTAGCCGAGCTCCCACGGCGTCAGGTAGTAGTCCTCGATGTTCTCGGAGACGAACGATCCGGCGAGCGTCCCGGTTGCCTCGTAGGAGTTCGCGGGCAGCCAGTCACGGTAGGCCTGCTCCTCGGCGCCCGTGTAGATCGCGGGAAGCGGCGAGGGGATCCAGCCCGACTCGAGCGTGTTCGACGGGTATGCGCGCGAACCCACGGGGAGCAGGCCGAATTCCGCACCCGCTTCGACGATGAGGTCGCGGATCTTGTGGTGGTCGGCGTAGGGACCCCAGATCTCGAGCCCGGGGGCGCCGGCCATGCCGTGGCGCAGGGTGCGCACGTTCATGCCGCCGATCTTCATCTGCGACATGTTGAAGAAGCCGAGCTTCTCGAGCGGTCCGCCGTTGAGCTTCTCGATGACGGCCCAGGCGTTGGGGCCCTGGATCTGGAAGCGGTAGTACTTGCGGGAGACGGCGTCACCGTAGGGGCGCGAGTTCGAGCGGCGGTCGACCTCGATCTCCAGGTTCTGGTAGCCGCCGGTCTCGCCGTGGAACATCAGCCAGTTCGAGGCGGGCGCGCGGCCGACGTAGACGTACTCGTCCTCGGCCTCGCGGAACAGGATGCCGTCACCGATGACGTGACCAGAGGCGGTGGTCGGCACGTACTGCTTGGCCTTGTTGACGGCGAAGTTCGCCACCGAGTTGATCGCGGTGTCCGAGATGAGCTTGATCGCGTCAGAGCCCTTCAGGAACACGTTGTCCATGTGGTGAGACTGGTCGTAGAGCACGGCGGTGTCGCGCCATGCCTTCTGCTCCTTGATCCAGTTGGTGAAGTCGGCCGGCACGACGGGGTAGATGTACGAGCCGATCTGGGAGTTGCGCAGCAGTTCGACCGGCGAGCCCGCCGCGTCGATGACTTCCTGCAGATTCTTAGGTGCCACGATGAACCTTTCTTTCGTGTGGTGATGGTCGGGGTCAGAAGACGACGGTGTGGTTGCCGTGACGGATGACGCGGTCTTGCGCGTGCCAGAGCACTGCCCGCGAGAGCACGGCGCGCTCGACATCCGCCCCGCGGCGCTGGAGGTCGGCGGCCGTGTCGGCGTGGGTGACGCGCACGACGTCCTGCTCGATGATGGGTCCCTCGTCGAGGTCCTTGGTGACGTAGTGGCTCGTCGCGCCGATGAGCTTGACGCCGCGTTCCTTGGCCTTGCGGTAGGGGCCTGCGCCGATGAAGGCGGGAAGGAACGAGTGGTGGATGTTGATCACCGGCACCGCGACCTTCTCGATGAAGTCCTCGGAGAGGATCTGCATGTACCGGGCGAGGACCACGAAATCCACGTTGCCCGCGAGGAGCTTGAGGATCTCGGCTTCCGCGGCCGACTTGTCCGGTCCCTGCGAGGGCACATGGAAGAACGGGATGCTGAAGCTGCGGACGTCCTCCGCCATGCGGGTGTGGTTGGAGATGACCATCGGGATCGTCACTGGCAGCTCACCGCGGCGGTGGCGCCACAGCAGGTCGAGGAGGCAGTGGTCCGAGGTGGACGCGAGAACCGCCATCCGCTTCGGAATCGACTGGTCGGTCAGGCGCCAGGTCATGCCGTACGGTTCGAGGGTCTCGGCAAGATCGCTCTCGATCTCGTGGAACCGGGCGGTCAGATCGGGGCGATGGAACACCACGCGCTGGAAGAACGCCCCACCCTCGGGGTTGTCGGAGTACTGATCGAGGCTCACGATGTTCGCCTTGTGGCGCGTGATCAGACCGGTGACCGCCGCGACGAGGCCAGGCTGGTCGGGTCCGTGGACGATGAGGCACGCGTGATCGCGCAGCGCTTCGTTGTGTACCGTCATGGCGTCAGGTCCTCCGTTCACTTCGCGATGAAGTCGCGAGCCCATGTCGCGGTAGCCTCGAGGCCGCCGAACGTGTACATGTGCAGCTTGACGGCACCCACGCTCGGGTCTGCGTCGAACAGCGCCGCCAGGTCGGACACGAAGGTGTCAGGCCCGGCCGAGCCCATCAGGTTGGTCAGGGAGAAGCCGTACTTCTTCACGATCATCGCGTTCGCCCCGACTCCGAAGCGGGAGGCGAAGGAGATGAGCCGCTTGATGCCTGCGGGGCCGGGAGTGCCCAGACGGATCTGTGTGTCGATGCCGCGGTCGCGCACACCCTTGATCCAGCTCATCACCGGGTCGGTGTCGAAGCTGAACTGCGTCAGGATGACGGCATCCAGTCCCTGCTCCTTGAGCGCCGCGGACTTGTCCTCGAGGTGCTGCCAGAGGACGTCGGTGGCGATGTCGGGGTGACCCTCGGGGTATCCGGCGATCGACACCTCCTTGACGCCGTACTGCTGCAGGACGCCGGAGCGGATCATCGTGAGGGCGTCGGGGTACGGTCCCTCGGGCGTAGCCGGGTCTCCGCCGACGGCGAACACGTGCTCGGTCGCACCGATCTCGGCGAGCGCGTCCAGGAACTCCTCAAGCTGAGCCTGAGAGGCCAGACGGCGCGCAGAGATGTGGGGGACGGGCACGAATCCGAGGCCCTTGACGGCCTTGGCTGCGGCGACGCGCATCTGCAGGTCTTCATTGCCCAGGAAGGTGACGTTGACCTTGGTGCCCTGCGGGATGAGCGAGGCGGCCTCGGTGAGGCCGACCACGTCCTTCTCTTTTCCCGTGATCTCCAGGGAGTAGCCCTCAACGAGCTGTTTGGCCGACTCCGTCGGAGTCGATGTGGCGTGAGCCATGGCGAGTGGTCCTTTCCGCTGCCAAGAGTGCGTCATTGCAGTATGCCGCGATTTTACCTATGGACATAGGCAATGTCCAGAGGTGGCGACAACGCAGTGGCCGCGCGAGAGACACGCGCCGCGGCGGAACACCATGACGACGACGGGAGAGGTGATGAGCAGTCACCTCTTCCCTCGTGCTCGCGCGACGGGGGAGGGCCGCACCCACCGCACCCGCGTCAATCGCACCGGTCACTCCCCGTTCGCGAGCGCGGCGGCGGTGATGGCGGAGCTGACGGGCTGTCAGGAGGCGGAGGCCTCCGCGTCGAGCGCGAGTTCGGCATCCAGAAGCTGCGACGTCCGGAGTCGCCACAGCATCGTGCGCAGAAGTTCGTTGAGCTGGTCCACCTCGGCGTCGGACATGTCCGAGGTGATGATCTCGTGCCCGCCGAGGGAGACGGGAAGCATCTCCCCGTGCATCTGCGCACCCTCACGAGTGAGGAACATCGGCCGGGACCCGCGGGGGCCGTCGATCAAGACGATCAGGTGACGCCCGACGAGCCGATTGACGGATTTGGAGACGACAGCCTTGTTCACCCCGAGGAAGTCTGACACCTCGGTAGCCGAGGCACCCGGCCGCAGCCCGAGCGCCGAGAGCACGCGCCAGTCGTTGGTGCCCAGATCGAAGCGCCGCAGCATCTCCTGCGACTCCCGCCACACGAGGGCGTTGGAGAGCAGCGCGAGCAGACGCGGAGTGAAGTTCTCGGGGTCGATCGTGTCGTTGAGAGGTTCCGTGACGACGTCGTCTTCATGGAAACGCCCGAATCGTCGGCTCGCATTCGTCACGTGGCTTCCTCTCGGTGTTGTCGGGCACCTCGGCGAAGGATGTGCCCAGCGTACGGGGTTCGGTCCTGCGCGGACCGAACCCCGTACGGATGGTGTGTTCTCAGTGGGCCATCGCCGCGAGAGCCTCGGGGTCGATGGTCGCGATGGAGCGGGTGTCCTGGAAGGCACGGATGCCCTCGATGCCCTGCTCGCGCCCGATTCCCGACTGCTTCATGCCACCGAACGGTGCGCGCAGGTCGAGGCGGGTCGCGCCGTGGTCGTTGACCCAGACGTAGCCGCACTCGAGGGCGCCGCCCACGCGCTGTGCCGCCTCAGGGCTTGCCGTCCACACCGAACCGCACAGACCGGCCCACGTGTCGTTGGCAAGACGGATCGCCTCCTCTTCCGTGTCGAACGGAAGAATCGGGATGACCGGACCGAACTGCTCCATGGTCACCACGCGGAGGTTCGGGTCGGGGTCGACGACGATCGCGGGGCGCAGGAAGTTGCCGCCCGCCAGCTCGCCGCCGGGAAGCTCGCCGAACTCGCGCACGTCCGCGCCGGCATCCTTGGCCTCCTGGATGAGCTCCTCGACGAACGCCTTCTGCGCCGACGAGTGCAGCGGGCCCATCGTGGTCCCTTCGTCCAGTCCGTAGCCGATGACGACCTTCTCCAGGCGCGCCGAGAGGCCGGCGACGAGCTCATCCATGCGGGACCGGTGCACGTAGACGCGCTTGGCGTTCATGCAGATCTGGCCTGTCGTGTCGTAGATCGCCGCGTACAGGCGGTCCAGGTGGGTGTCGTCGATGACGGCATCCTCGAGGAAGATCGCCGCGTCGTTACCGCCGAGCTCGAGGGTGACGCGGGTGAGCGTCTTGGAGGCCATCTCCATCATCCGCTTGCCACCGCCCACCGATCCGGTGAAGCAGACCTTGGCGATGTCGGTGTTCTGGATCAGCCCCGACATGTTCTCGTCCTTGCCGGTGACGATGTTGAGCACGCCCGGCGGCAGCTTCTCGGCCACACGCTGCACGAGCTTCGCGGTCGCGAGCGGCGCCGTCAGCGGGGGCTTGACGATCGCCGTGTTTCCGGCGAGGAGTGCGTGGGGCAAAGCTGCGCCGAGGATCGCGATCGGCCAGTTGAACGGCACGATGATCGTCGTGACACCCAGCGGCTGGTACGAGACCTTGGTGTCGACCGGGATCGCACCCGGAACGGCCGGGAGCGTGTGGTCGGTGTCGACCTCGTCGGCCAACATGAGCGCGAGGTTCCAGCGGATCTCGAACACGAGCGCGTCCACCCATGCCTCGAAGCGGACCTTGCCGTTCTCCTGCGAGAGGATGGCGGCGTCCTCGTCGCGGTCGTCAGCGATGCCTGCGATCGCCTCTGCCATCAGGCGCGCGCGTTCTTTCGCGCCCAGAGCCGCCCATGCCGGGAACGCCTCCTTGGCCGCGGCGACAGCGTCCGCGACATCCTGTGTCGAAGCCGACGCGGCCTCGCCCACGACCACGCCGGGCTTGGCGGGGTCGGCGATCTTGAGCGTCTCGTCGGTGAACCGCTCGGCTCCACCGATGAACAGTCCGGTACGTACACCGGCCTGCGTCAACGTGTCAGACATCCTGCACCTCTCTGTGTTGTCTTGCCTGTTTCTGTTGAACGGATGCGGATGCATCCCTCACGCCAGGCGGCGTGAGTCTATTGTCGTGCGCTGCGTCCCGTTCGGCACCTATGTCGTTCGATCCCAGACCGCGGCGTCCGTCGCCACCCCGGGGTGTTTCCACGCCGGAAGGAGCTCCGATGACTCGCTAACGAGTTTAGGTGCATTCCTGTTTACTTGTAAATGACTTCGTGCTACGTTCACTCCGTCGCCACCCGAACGGGGTGCGTACAACGATCGAGAGTCGATGAGGACCCCTTCGTCCACTCGCTCTCATGTCATCGATGAGGAGGCATGTGATGGGTCGAACGACCTTGGCAGCGCTGGAGCGTCCGAGTGTCGCGGAGCTTGAGGATCTCGCGTTCGAGCTGCGCCAGAAGCTGCTGCAGCTGTGCGGAACCTACGAGGGCGCCGTCCACATCGGCGGCGACCTGTCGTCGGCGGACATCTTCACGGCGCTGTTCCACTACGGCCTGAACGTCGATCCCAGTGACATCGCCAACCCCGAGCGCGACCGCTTCGTGCTGAGCAAGGGGCACGCCGCCGTCTGCATGTACATCGCCATGGCGATGCGCGGATTCTTCTCCTACGAAGGCATCGTCGACACCTACGGTCAACTCGACAGCGCGTACGGCATGCACCCGTGCAAGGTGCAGCTGCCCGGAGTCGAAGCGTCCACCGGGTCCCTCGGCCACGGCTTGCCGCTCGCGGTCGGCATGGCACTCGGTGCCCGCGGCCGCGGCGCAGACCACCGTGTCGTGTGCCTTCTGGGCGACGGAGAGACCGGTGAGGGCTCGGTCTGGGAGGCCGCCATGGCGGCGCGTAGCAACGAGCTCGGAAACCTGGTCGCCTTCATCGACCGCAACCGCCAGCTCATGACGAGCATGGCCGAGGAGCGCGTCGTGTTCGAGCCGTACCCCGACAAGTGGCGCGCTTTCGGGTGGAACGTGGTCGAGATCGACGGTCACGACATGCAGCAGCTCGTGTCGGCGATCGATGCTCTGCCGCCGACCGACAGCAACCGTCCGACGGTGATCATCGCCGACACGATCAAGGGCAAGGGCGTCGACTTCATGGAGCGCAACCTCGCCTGGCATGCCGGCTCGCTCGGCGCCGCAGACCTCGAGCGCGCACTGGCAGCGCTCGAATCCTCACGCAAGAAGGAGAACGCCTGATGCCTGTCACCTTCACATTCGGTGAGTTCCTCGGGGCGCGGTCCGTCATCGGATCCACCCTCGCCGAACTCGGCGACACCCACGAGAACCTTTGGGTGATCACGCCGGACATCGGTGCGACCCTCGTGGAGTTCCGCGACAAGTTCCCCGAGCGATTCCTCGATGTGGGACTCGCAGAGCAGGCAAGCGTCGGTATCGCCGCCGGACTCGCCTATGACGGCAACATCCCGGTCGTCTCGGGCATGCTCCCGTTCCTCAGCATGCGGGCGCTGGAGCAGATCCGGACGGATGTCTGCTACCCCAACCTCCCCGTGAAGATCATCGGGACGCACGGTGGACTTGTCGGTAACGGCGGCTCCACTCACTACGCGGTCGAGGACCTCGCGCTCATGTGCGCGCTGACCAACATGACGGTCACCTCGATCGGCGACCCGCTGATGGTCGGCGAGATTCTCCGTCAGTCCATGACGATGCAGGGACCGCTCTACATCCGCCTCGCCGTCGGCAAGAAGGACAAGGTGCTCTACGAGCCCGGCGAACACGACGTGCGGATCGGCAAGGGCATCGTCGCCCGTCAGGGCACGGATGTCACGCTGTTCACCCACGGCACCACGGTGGCCCAGGCGCTG
This sequence comes from Microbacterium sp. bgisy207, assembly GCF_057706855.1. Classification (NCBI taxonomy): domain Bacteria; kingdom Bacillati; phylum Actinomycetota; class Actinomycetes; order Micrococcales; family Microbacteriaceae; genus Microbacterium; species Microbacterium sp. bgisy207. Next base: position 2,533 of record NZ_JBYIPB010000004.1, on the reverse strand, counting down.
GATGCGGCGGACGAGCTCGAGCGCGAAGGCGCCTCCGTGCGCGTCGTGGACATGTTCACGCTCAAGCCGATCGACGAGGAGCTCATCGCGCAGTGTGCCGAAGAGACCGGCGGCCGGTTCGTCGTCCTCGAGGATCACCTCGCGTACGGCGGTCTCGCGTCGCGCATCGCGGATGTGATCGCCGACCGCGGGATTCATCTCACCTCGTTCGAGCGTCTCGGGATCCCGCAGGTCTATGCCGGCTTCGGCGAAGACGAGCAGCTGCGTGACAAGCACGGTTACGGTCTCTCGGCGACCGTGTCGGCTCTGCGCCGCGCGCTCGCAGCTCGCTGAGCCATCGCGTTCCCCCCTACTGGTCATGACTTATCGGAGAGACACATGAAGACCGTAGCCGTCACTCGCATCGGGAGTCTGCGCGACCCCGACGAGAGCACGCGCGGCCGCGTCGAGGTGGTGGACTTCCCCGAGCAGCCGCTCGGTCCGGAAGACGTCCGGGTGCGGGTCGCCTATGCCGCCATCTGCGGCTCGGACCCGCATCTGGCAGAGGGCTACTTCGGCACGGACGTTCCGATCGGACTCGGGCACGAGCTGTCGGGAGTCGTTGAAGCGCTCGGCGAGCGGGCACACCGGAACGGGCTGAAGGTCGGCGACCGCGTTGCGGGCAACTTCCTTCGGTTCTGCGGCACCTGCCGCCCTTGCCAAGAGGGCAAGCAGCAGTTCTGCGAGCACATCCAGGAGTACAACCGTCCCGGCATGGCCGAGACGATCACCTGGCACGAGTCTCAGGTCTTCAAGCTGCCCGACTCCGTCTCGCTCCTGAAGGGATGCCTCCTCGAGCCGACGTCGGTGGCCGTGCGTATCGCCGACAAGACGCGTGTGCGCGTCGGTGATCGCGTCGCGATCGTCGGCGGCGGACCGATCGGGCAGCTCGCGCTGCAGGTCATGCGGATGTACGGTGCGACGTCGCTCACGATGATCGAGCCGATCGCCGCGCGCCGCGAGATGGCGGCGCGTCACGGCGCGGAGTTCGTCATCGATCCGGTGGCCGAGGACCAGTTCGCGCGCACGGATGAGATCACGGAGGGTCGAGGCTACGACGTCGTCATCGATGCCTCCGGCTCCACCCGTGCGGTCAAGGGCATCCTCGACATCGCCGCCAAGGGGGGCACCGTCGTCTACGGCGCGATGTATCCCGCGGACTTCGAGATGCCGCTGAACCTGTCCGACTACCTGTACCTGAAGGAGCTGACGCTCACGGGCGTGTTCGTCTCGCCCTACGCTTTCCCGAGGGCGCTGCAGATCCTGCCGCATCTGGATGTCGACGAGCTCACGGCAGCGGTCTTCGATCTGGATGACGCGTCCGAGGCCTTCGCCGTGCACGTCAGCGGTGAGCACCCGAAGGTCGTCATCCGCTGCAACCGCATCGAGGAGTCCGCATGACCCTTCTGGAGGAGCGCCCCGAGGTGCGCCCCGTCGACGTGCCGGCGTTGGCCGCCCGCGACATCATCAAGCGGTTCGACGGCGTGCACGCGCTCGAGCGCGCACAGTTCTCGGTGTTGCCCGGCGAAATCCACGCGCTTCTCGGTGAGAACGGCGCGGGCAAGTCGACGCTCATCAAGATCCTGACCGGCGTCTACTCACCCGACAGCGGAACCATCTACCGGTCCGGTGAAAAGGTCGAGTTCGCCAACGTGCGCGTCGCGAACGCCGCTGGAGTAGTGGCGCTCTACCAGGAGCTGTCGATCATCCCGACGATCAGCGTCGCCGAGAACATCCTCCTCGGGGAGCAGACCCCCAGCCGGGGCGGCATCGTGCAGTGGGGTCAGATGCGCAAGCGCGCGAAGGCGCAGCTGGAGAGCATCAACCAGCGCAAGATCCCGCTGAACGCGTTGGCCGGCGACCTGTCACCGGTGCAGCAGACGATGGTCGCCTTTGCGCGCGCACTCGCGACCGACGCGAAGGTCCTCATCCTGGATGAACCGACCGCGTCGCTCACCGACACCGAGATCGTCGAGCTGTTCGCGGTGCTCCGTGCGCTGCGGGATCGCGGTGTCGCGATCGTCTACGTGTCGCACCGCCTCGAAGAGGTGTTCCAGCTGTGCGATCGCCTCACGATCATGCGCAATGGCACCCATATCGTGACCAAGGACGTCGCCGACTCCCACATCGACGAGGTGATCTCCCTCATGGTGGGCCGTAACGCGAGCGAGCTCTTCCCGGAGCGGGGTACAGCCACCGATGAGGTCGCGATCGAGGTCCGCCATCTGGATGGGCGACGCGTCAAGGACGTCTCGCTGGTCGCGCACAAGGGTGAAGTGCTCGGTATCGGCGGTCTTGCCGGTTCGGGGCGCAGCGAGCTGTTGCGCATCCTGTCGGGGGCGCAGAAGCACACCGGTGGTGAGATCGTCGTGGGCGGGACAACGCTGCCGCACTCGCCGGGTGTCGGTCGAGCGCTGGAGGCGGGTGTCGCCCTCGTTCCTGAGGAACGCCGCAGCCAGGGCGTCATCCTGGCCGCGTCGATCCAGGACAACAT